>NVVM01000001.1 GCA_002402225.1 Alphaproteobacteria bacterium | reverse complement strand
CATCATTTTCTGCGGGGCTGTAAGTATAACCTGCCTTGCCCATTCCCCTGCTGTGACAGCCTTTAAATCAAATACCAGACGATATTGAACCCCTTGCTCCGGCTTTAGAATGAAGCTTTTATCAATCGTTGCCGCCTTGCGAAGTAAAATTCGCAGGCGAACGCCGCCCTCATGTTCCTCTACAGATATTTTTTCCAGCAGGCCAATGACCTCAGCCTTTTTAACCAAAGATGTGACATCTTCCTTGCTTGGGGTTTCCCGCAGATCAATGACCACCTCTTTAAAGTCGCCCGGAACAGAAGAATTGAAATAGCTGATCTGATAAAAAGCAACCTCACTCATCTCAAGAACAATACGCGTCTTATCTGGATGCAGACCAGTACGCACATCAATAATTTTTACTTCTGCCTGAGTGATATTGCTTGATAAAGCAAAAAAAGCCGCCGTCAGAATAGAGCTTCTGAGCAAAATAATTTTGCCCCTATAAAAAGCCGTATGCTTCCTGATTTTTTCCTGTGACTTATTTTTTAACAATTTTGCCCTCACATGCGATCATTGCGATTCCATCATCATTTATGACAATAAAACATCTAAAAGGGCCTAATAATCGGATCAATTTAACGATTACTTAATTCATTTTTTTCTAAAATTGTAAGTAGTTACGGGAGATTTCTGTCCAAACTTACCCTTTGTTAACCATAAAATTTTAAAAAAGGAAAATAAAGAGAAAATGAAAAAAAGGTCTCACCCTTAGGGCCAAACCTTTAAATTTCGCAGAAAACAAGGTGTTTCAAAAATTATCTTGCTGTTTTTAACCGACTTTTAGAAAAATCATTTTCTGAGAGATTTGTCTGAAAATCAAAACGACTCCAAGCCAGTCTTGTTTTCTTGCCTGTTATTTTATTTTCCATAAATAAATCACGTGGCCGCCAATATTTATCCAGGTATAATTTATAATCTGAAAATTTAAGAACCTTAAACAAGTCACCGCGACGGTTATAAAATTCTGTTTTCCACGTTCTATATTCCGTCGTATCAATCCAGGAGGTTAGTTTGGTATATCCTGATTTTGCATATTGCGGATAGGCTTCTATCACATAACACATCAACTCACCGCAAGGCTCATTGCGAAGCCACTTATAGCTATATTTTCCGACTTCCCGAGATGACATATCTTCGTAGGAAAATTCACTTCCCATAAAAGGGCCGGATTTATTACTGGAAGAGATTCTTTTAATGCGGCCAAGGGCCGGCAGATAAATCCATTGATCATCAGGATCAAGAACCTTGGAATGAGTGAGGAAAGCCGTCCCTTTGACATCTCTTGGGCTATCGAAGATAACCAGTGACTTGTCGCCCACGCCAACCCCCGTCATTTCAAAGGTCTTTATTTTAAGCTTCCGATGGCTTTCCGCGCCCTGCCGATTACTCAGAACCATTTCCAGAATAGCCACCGTATCCTTAAAGCCTTCATCCCTTCTGTCAATTTCCGCTGCGATGGCAAATCCCTTTTCTTCGGGTGTTTGTGCCTTGATCTGAGRATATGCCGCATAGGGAACTATCATGGTGAAAGCCAATAGGGGAAAAAATACTTTCTTAGCCGTTTTATACATTCGAGGGTTCTTTCTTTTTATCAAYATACAACAAAATAACTGGCAGTAACAGAAAATCRATAATCAGAGCCACAGCAATTATCATCGCCGTCATGGCCCCCATCTTTGAATTCATGGCGAAATCCGAAAGCATGAGCGAGCTGAAACCCACAATCAAAACCAGTGAAGATACCCATAAAGCCGTGCCAACCATTGAAAAGGCATAGCGTATTGCATCTTCCGCCTGAAGGTTTTTCTCGCGTTTTCCGCGCTGATATTTACTTAAAAAATGCACGGTGCAGTCGACAATCAAACCCAATGCTGTTGCCGTCACACTTGCAGCAAACATCCCAAGCTCGCCGTTGATAATCGCCCATAACCCAAAAGCAACAATAACGGGCATAATATTGGGGACAAGGCTGACAATACCCAGTTTAATATTACGTAGGGCAATCACAAGGCAGGCTGAAATCAGCAGGAAAGCAAAGCCTGTTCCCCAAAACATACTGTCAAAGGTTCGTTTGGTCAGAAAGGCGAAAATCAGATTAACACTCGTGGCCCCGCGCGGCTGCATTTCGGGCGGCGCATTTTCCATGAGCCAATTCTCTGAACGGTATTTCAGATCTTTCATGGCCCCCGTATTGATATTGTCCAATATGGCCGTCAGGCGCGTCGCCGATTTTCTGATATCAATCTGATTATTCAGGTCAAGGCCCACAGGCAAAGACATTTCATAAAGCAATAGATATTGCGCCGCCAATTGGCGATTATCCGGCAAACGGTAGAATTCAGGATCATCCCCATTCAAATTCTGATTCAGTCTTTTCATAACATCGGTAAAAGATAAGATATGTAATACTTCCGGCTGAAGCCGCAACCAATTCGCAAAATCCTCCAGTTTTGTCAAATACGCCGGATTGGAAATGCCGCCATCTTCACCCGAAGGCATCGAAAACTCCATGGTATATGTGCCCGTCAAATTATCCATAAGAAAATCCGTATCCTGCCGAAACTGGACACTCGTACTGAAAAAATCRACGAACTGATCATTATAAACAAGTTTGGGTAGCATAGCCGCCGATGTCACAACAGCGGCAAGCGAACCAATGAGTATGATTTTCTTATGATGCACGACCCATTCAACATAGCGCGACATAAAACTGCCTTCATACGGTTTGTGGTTTCTTAGTTTCATCGGGATAATCGTCATTAATGCCGGCAGCAGCGTAATAGAAAGAAAGAAAGCGGCAACCACACCCATGGCCGCAATATTACCAAATTCCCGAAAAGGCGGGCTGTCATTAAAATTAAGGCTTAAAAAGCCGATAACCGTCGTTAAAGATGTGAGAAAAACGGGTTGAAAATTAATGCGCAGGCTTTCAATTGTGGCCTTTTTTCTGTCCGCACCTTTACGCAGTTCCCCAAAATAGGTCACCAGCAAATGTATGCAATCTGCGACTGATATGGTTAGTATAACAACAAAGGAGTTGACCGATGCGCTGTTCAAACCCCAGCCAATATGCCCCGCAACGCCAATAGCCGAAGCCACAGAAAGAACGACCACAACCATCGTACTGATCATACCCGTGAATGAGCGAATAAACAGAAGAATAGTCAGCGCAATCAGGCCATACATAAGAGGAAATAATGTTGTCATATCATGCTGGGCAGATTCCGAAAATGCATTGGACAACATGACATTTCCGCTCAAGGCTATATGGATGTCCGGATTTTTTACCCGCGCCTCCTCTGCCATTGCCCGAACATGCGAGACAATTTTATTTAATGTAGTTTTATGGCTGTTTGGCGTCTCAACCGTAATGATAATCTGCGTCGTACTGCCATCAACCGAAACAATCCGATTTATCAATGTTGGCTCTGACAATGACACTCTGCGAATAAGGTCGAGCTGTTGTTGATCCAGACTTTTCGGATCCTCCACAAGATCCTCGACGATCATGTCATCTTCTTCAGACCTTGTATGTTGGTAATTGGATAAAGAATCCACGCGGATTGCATAAGGCACCTGCCATGATTTTTCCGTGAGATTATATAGCAGCCCAAGAAATTCTTTGTTATAGATATCCCCATTTGATGGTTTCAGGATGACAGAAACCATATCCACCTTGGTATAGGTATTTTCCAATTCATCCTGCGCCGCAAGCTGCGGGTTATCGGGACCAAAAAACGCCCTGTAATCACTGGAGAAATAAATATTTTTCGCGCCATATGCTGACAGAAAAACCACGAATAGAGAAAGAAACAACACCAGCCATGGCCGCCGAACAACAAAACTCCCATATGATACTACAGGATTATTTGAAGGATTATCTGAAGGGTTATTTGACACAAAGGCTGCTCTTTAATTAAAAAAAATCAACGGAWRWKAWYWYWKAWAWSMWTAWWKWMWWRRWSWTSRTKTTKWRTKTAAARYWWCWRARRYMWWKYYAYYTWKRSRKYRTYASCAWRSWATTTTTTCTATTCCTTCAAATTCAACAGTATTACCATCGTCGAAAGTAATCGTTCCAGATGCATCATCGGACAACAACATCTCGTTAGCATCCTCATCCGTAGAAGAAATCGTCGACCCGGCATCCAACGTTAACGTCCAACCCTGCTGAGCATCAGCCCCCATATCATTTAACTGAATGGTATCCGTCCAGCCTGAACCGCCATCAACAGTGTCATCTCCCTCATTCGCGCCAAAAACAAAAGTGTCACTGCCTGAATCGCCCTGAAAAGCATCGTCATCGCCACCATCTTTATCTTTATCGTCATGATCGTCGTCTTTATCTTYAWCYKTWWMGYYRTCSYCRTSAWCRTCRYYKTYRTYRYCMWSRWCATKRYCSKYGWYYWYGYYGTCTTNNYCGTCNYYRKMRWMWYTGTCSKCWKYSKCSWCYKKSYCGTCWTTGRCYGCGCTGACGCTCACACTCAATGTGGCGCTCGTCGCKGCGCTATCTCCGCCGTCTGTGGATGTGGCACTTACTGTCAGGTCAAAACTGCCCGCATAATTTTCAGGTGGTGTGATGTTAAGKCCGTCCAGTTGATCCGCTGTTAAATTCCAGCTGCCATCACCATTATTCTCTCCCGCCGAAAGTTCCGCRCCATCMGGCACGCCGGAAATAGTAATGCTCAGGGATTCAGACGCATCACTCAGCGCCGCATTGATATTCAGGGGAATYGCCGTATCTTCGCTGCCWGAGGCCACGGCCCCCATATCGATATCGCTCGTATCAAAGGAGAGCGAACCTGTCCATGGCATCGTTTCATAACCGTCTGTTGCGGGCTTGTCATAATAGGCATCTTCGGCTTCAAGCGTGTAGCCACCGACAAAATCACCATTCTGATCCGCTTCGCCGCCGATATTGATCTTGTCAACAATAAGGTTACGGTCTTCTCCGGTAATGCCATCACCGTCAAAGTCTTTCGCACCGCCGTCCCAAGCATCATTGACAAATTTAACTTCAACGCTGTTAATATCCGTACCCGGATCCATTTCAAACCGGAAAAGCTCCCAGTCGCCCCGCTCCGCATCAACGGTAAAGGTAGTTTCTCCATCAACGATTATGGCCTCGCCATTGACAAAAACCTGAAACTGCGGCGAGCCGGCCCCTACATCTTCCACATTATTGGGATCATAATGATCGCCGGATATTTTTAAGGTAATAGGAATTCCACCACTGTCACCCACTGTTAATATTGGCGCATCCGCAACCGCCGTCACATCAAGGCTGGCCGTGGCAGAGCTGGTTGTTGTCCCGTCCGATACCGTGAAGTCCAGCGCAACATCCGCGCCGTTATAGTTTTCTGACGGGGTAAAACTGTAGCTGCCGTCGCCATTATCAACAACCGTGCCAAAGGCCGCATCAACACTGACCGAAGTCACGCTCAGGCTGTCGCCGTCAACATCAGATGAGTTSGCCAGYAARTCCGCCGCRCTGAARGTCACGCTCGTATCTTCCRMMGTCGCCCCAAGATCAACMGARCCCGCAACAGGCCCGTCRTTCACCGCAGAAACCTCAAGGCTCACAGACCCCGTATCAACAAGTGTCCCGTCGCTTAATGTATAAGAAAAACTGTCCGTGCCGTTAAAATCCGCCGCCGGGTCATAGCTGAAGCTGCCGTCCGCATTAATGTCAACCGTGCCGCCCTGCGCCGTTGTGATCGTCTCGGCCACAACCGTTAAGCTGTCCCCGTCAACATCACTGTCATTACCCAGAACATTGCCCGTGATCACGCTGTCTTCCGTCCCRGWAAAACTRTCCGMRSYMGCMACAGGCCCRTCRTTCACCGCCGTCACGTCAAGGCTGGCCGTGGCAGAGCTGGTCGTTGTGCCGTCASWGACCTCAAAGCTYAAGGCCACRTCRTCGCCGTTATAGTTTTCTGACGGGGTAAAACTGTAGCTGCCGTCGCCATTATCAACAACCGTGCCAAAGGCCGCATCAACACTGACCGAAGTCACRSWMAGGCTGTCGCCGTCAACATCAGATGAGTTCGCCAGTAAATCCGCCGCACTGAAAGTCACGCTCGTATCTTCCGCCGTCGCCCCAAGATCAACAGAGCCCGCAACAGGCCCGTCGTTCACCGCAGAAACCTCAAGGCTCACAGACCCCGTATCAACAASYGTCCCGTCGCTTAATGTATAAGAAAAACTGTCCGTSCCGYTAAAATCCGCCGCCGGGTCATAGCTGAAGCTSCCGTCCGCATTAATRTCAACCGTSCCGCCCTGCGCCGTTGTGATCGTCTCGGCCACAACCGTTAAGCTGTCCCCGTCAACATCACTGTCATTACCCAGAACATTGCCCGTGATCRCGCTGTCTTCMSTSCCAGAAAAACTGTCCGAGCTAGCCACAGGCCCGTCRTTSMYNGCCNGTCACCGTCACAGTTAACGTTGCTGTATTCGTGCCGCCAGCACCGTCACTGACCTCATAACTGACTTCAACACTCGCCGTCTCACCTTCGGCCMGATAATCATAGGCACTGCCCGGGTTAAATGTAATGTTTCTACCATCATGCGCCACGGCACCAAGACCAGTTTCTATGTTGACATCTGTAATGAAGAGGCTGTCATTATCAGCGTCTGTATCATTGGACAACACATTCAACGTCAAAGTTTCATTTTCATCCGCCGTACCGACATCATCAACGGCAACGGGGTTTACATTGACCTCATCCGTTACAGAATTTTCATCATTTAAGATCTGTGGTTGTACTTGATTTTCTTCAGGTGAAAGGCTTTGCGTTGTTTGGCCGCCGGCACCGCTTTCTGGAACCGCTATCTCATTCAGGGGGTCAGCTTGCGCGGCCTCTCCAAATTCAAGAGCAGATGTTGAGGTGCCGGAACTTTTGCTATTATTATCGCGGGAAGATGTATCATCACCCGAAGCTTCTTCTTCGCTTAAAAAGCCTGATAATTGCGCTTCGGCCTGATCAATGCTCTCCTGCACCGGCGAACCTGTGCCTTCTATATTGTCAAGCGCGGCTGTCGGGAAAGCAGCCGCTTCCCCCTCATTTAAGCCATCGCCTTCAACCGACCGACCGCCAAGATGAATATTCGACCGGGTTTGCGTATCCTGCGTATCGTCCTCGCCAACAATATCAAGGCGACCTTCGTCTTCTTGTTGCTTTTGAACGCGATCCGCACCCTGTATAATTGGGTCCACCTCTATATCAGAATCATTCTCCGTTGCATTATTCTGATTTTTATCAGCCATGATAGCATTCTCCGGTCAAAAAAATAAAAAAGTCTAACTAAACGGCCTTGCAAAATAATGTTGCAGACCAAACTTAATCAAAATTCTAACAGGAAATAATAAATAAACTCTTGCGGCATATGGTTAACCAAGATTAACTTTTTATATGGGAATATATATAAAATATATGAATTTCAGATAGTTATGTAATAAAAATCACATCTTATTTTCATAAAATTTGAACTATGCGCATTTCAGAACTTAAAATTAACCATTATTCAACCCAAACATCGTATCAGAGATATGAGATGATAATTTAGTAAAATATTTTCAAAAGCCAATTAAATAAAAAAAGATTTAAAGCAATAGTTATGACTTCATCCAGTGTATCTTCAGCCCAGAGACCAACTCAGAGACCAACTCAGGGCGTAGCGCGGGGCTCAACAAAGGATTCTTCATCCAAAGGTTCCCGAGACTCCTCGCTTGTTCTAACGCCTATAATGAGGCCGGACATTCTGATTTCCTCATTATTCATAAATGCTTTATCCTTGGCATTACCAATGGTTTTATTGCAGGTATATGACAGAATTATTCCGAATGTTGCTCTTCAAACGTTGTCCCTGCTARTCATCGGCTTGGTGGTTGTACTCATCATTGATGTTTTTCTGCGAACCGCGCGGTCTTATCTATCTGGATGGGTCGGGGCCAAATATGAACATGAAATGAGCTGTAATGCCGTTGAAAAATTATTACGCGCCGATTTGCAGGCATTAGAGAAGGTCTCACCCGGGGTTCATCTTGATCGCATGTCTTCAATTGATGCCGTGAGGGATTTCTATTCCAGTCAGGCTGGACTGGCCTTGGTTGACCTGCCATTCGTGTTATTATTTCTGGGCCTACTCGGATATATTGGCGGCGCGCTTCTTGTTATTCCGGTCATTCTGCTGATTATATTGGGCATTGTAGCTTTCATTCTTGGGGTGCGCCTGAAAGATACCCTGAAAAATGACACGCTGTGGGAAGATCGCAGATATAGCTTTATTATTGAGGCCTTGTCCGGCATACATTCCATTAAGAGTATGGCCATGGAAAATCTTATGGGGCGCCGATATGAGAAGCTYATGGAAAATTGCTCCAAAGTATCCCATGAAACAATTTTCCTAAATGGCCTGTCTCAAGGTGTTGGCAGCATTTTTTCACAAATCACCATGGTCGCCGTCGCGAGTATCGGTAGCATTCTGGTCATCAACAATGAAATTACGATGGGGGCGCTTGCCGCCAGCACTTTGCTTGCCGGCCGGACAGTTCAACCTTTGCTAAGAGCACTTGGTATATGGACAAGATTTCAGCATATTCAGATTGCCAAAGAAAAATTACGCCACATCAATGATACGCCTGTAGAGCGCCCAGAAGACACCGTAGAGCTAAAGGCCGTCAAAACCATTGAGATGAAAAATTTCACTTTCAAATATAATGAGGATGGCAAAGAAATTTTAAGCGATATCAGCTTAAAGCTAAATCATGGTGATACCATTGGCATTCGCGGCGGTAATGGGTCGGGGAAATCCACTTTTTTATGGGCGCTTATGGGGGGGCTGAAGCCCACATCCGGCGAAATACTGTTAAATGACCTGCCTCCAACCACATTTTCTACGGACAGCTTGCGTTCCCGTGTGGCCTACCTGCCCCAAAGTCCCGTTATGTTTAGCGGCACAATTTTGGATAATCTGACCATGTTTCGCGGCGACGAATATGTTGATGCCGCCTTGGAAATTGCGRAAAAACTCGAATTAAACAGAATTCTGGCCCGTATGCCCGACGGTTATGACACCATAATCGGTGATGGCGCGCAGGGTGAAATTCCAACTGGAATTGCCCAGAGAATAACCATAGCCCGGTCACTTGCCTGCAAACCGGATGTTATTTTATTTGACGAAGCCAATTCAGGTCTGGATTCACAATCTGATGATGACTTGCAAAAATTGATCGAACAACTCAAAGGCACGGCAACAATCGTTCTAGTAAGCTATCGCCCGTCATTGCTTCGTCTGGCTGATCGCATATATGATTTGAAAGAAGGCCATCTTATTGAGCAGCCATCTCAACAAAGTAAGATAACCGCCCCCCCTCAACCCGCAAGAAAAGACGGGGGGAAAAAATAATCATGGAAAATTCCAGTCAAAATACTGAACATAAAAATGCCGCCCCAAAAGGCCCAGCGCGGGGCTTGATTGATGACCTTGAAAACCGTATGCAAGAAGGTGTCAAGCTTTCTGCATCGAACGGCTCTCTATTAACGGACGCACTAAAGACGGGGAAAATTGGCTCTTTTAATGCGAAATCACCATTCGCGTCATGCCTTATTCCTTTACTGACAGCGCTTGGCTGGCGCGGAAACATACGCGGACTATTTGAGTCTCTGCCGCATTTCGCAGACAGCCTTGACAAAACGGAATTTAGAAACACGCTCGCGCGCCTGCATTACAAAACAGTTCGCTCACCGGCTTGTGTTTCAGAAATTGACGAACGGCTTTTTCCTTGTATTTTTACCGCCAATGAAGATGAGCCCATGATACTTCTTTCCCGGGAAGACGGGGGCATTCGCATATTTGACAGCATTGACCGTACTGAAAAAATTCTTGAGGATACTTCCATAACTGGAAATGCCTATTTCATTTCCTCAGAATTTACGAGTCATACCAACAAAAAAAAGCAGGAAAAACCCGTTGAAAACTGGGTAGGCAGCCTGACTTTACGTTTTAAGAGCACCATTAAACAGCTTTTTTTTATGACGTTACTGCTCAATATTTTTGCGCTTCTCGTGCCCCTGTTTATCATGGCAATTTATGATAAGGTTATCCCGTCAAAATCCGCTGACACTCTGGCCTACCTTACCGCAGGGATCGCCTTCGCCATATTATGCGAAATTTTACTGCGCGTTGTTCGTTCAAAATTTGTCGCCTACCTCGGCGCACGGGTGGAAAATATTATAACGAATAGAACTTTTCAGAAACTGTTATCCTTACCGCCATCAATGACTGAATCCGCACCGATTGGGGCTCAGGTATCCAGATTAAAAGAATTTGATACAATTAAGGGATTATTCTCGGGCACATTGGTTAACATTGTTCTAGAATTACCTTTTGTGATAATTTTTCTGGTGATCATAGCCGCGCTCGGAGGCTCCATTGMCTATATCCCTATCGTCATGATGGGGGTTTTCGGGCTTGTCGCCTTCATCTTGTTACCTTCGATGAAACGAGCGGTTGCACAGTCCAGCCGTCATAAGGCGGAAAAACACGGTTTTCTCGTTGAAAGCATGTCCAACCTTCGCACCATAAAACAGACGGCTTCGGAACAATCCTGGCTTGATCGCTTCCGTGATTTATCTGCGAACTCAGCCTATACCCACTTTCGCACGTCTCAAATATCACTTCTGATGCAAAGCATGGCCCAGGCAATCATGATGGCTGCGGGGGTTGCCACTGTTGGCTTTGGCGTTTTAAGGATATTGAACGGCGACATGACGATTGGCGCATTGATTGCCTGTATGGCTCTGGTCTGGCGTGTCCTGTCCCCCTTGCAGAGTTTATTCCTGACCCTGTCCCGGCTTGAACAGATCATCAGCAGCGTAAAACAGATCAATCTTTTGATGARGATAAAATCAGAAGAGGACCCCAGCCCGTCGAACTTGTCAAATCGGGAATTTAGCGGAAATATTGTTGTAGACCGCGTCAGCTTCAGGTATCGGCAAAATGCAGAACCTGCGCTGCTCGGCGTGTCTTTTGAAGTCAAACCTGGTGAAATGTTGGCCATTATGGGTCATAATGCTTCTGGCAAGTCAACGGCGCTGAAACTCCTGTTGTCCATGAGCCGGCCTCAGGCCGGTCAGATCATATTGGATGGCATGGATATAAGGCAAATCAATCCCATCACCCTGCGAAGATCAGTCGCTTATGTTCCGCAGCAATCACATTTTTTCCACGGAACTATTGCGCAAAATATCAGGTTTTCCCAACCGATGGCATCTGATGAAGACGTGATCTCTGCCTGTATCAAGGCAAATGTCATGGAAGATGTCGCCGCCCTTGAATATGAATTCAATACCCGTATAGGGGACCAATCCATTCAAAGCCTGCCATCGAGCTTTTTACAAAGGATATCTTTGGCGCGGGCCTATCTGAAGAATTCCCCTATTTTGCTGCTTGATGAACCGGCCAAGACATTGGATTTTGATGGCGATGCCGCATTTATGCAATCCCTTGAAGCCATAAAGGGGCACACGACCATCCTTATGGTATCACATCGTCCAAGTCATATTAAAATGGCCGACAAGGTTTTGGTTTTAGAAAATGGCATGGTGAAAAGTTTCGGACCACCAGAAGACATTTTCCCCAATATAGTTAAATAATAAAATATAAATGAAATTTAGAGCATGAAAATGACAGATAAAAATAAAGACAGCCAAGAGAGCGCCCCAGAAAAGACTCAGAAAAATAACGCAAGGATCACGCTTGACGATAACCCGTCACTTGTGGCCGTGGGCGGCAATAAGCTGGAAAAACTTATGGAAAAAGCAACAGAACTTGCCAGCCAGAAAAAACAAAAGCCCGTCTCTTACTATACCCGGTTTTTATCCCGCGCTATCCTGCTTGAAGAATCCGGCCCGCCCAGAGCCGTTATTTCCACAGTTGGCGTTATATCACTTTTCATTTTCGGCATGATTATCTGGGCATCTGTTACCACGCTGAATGAAACCAGCATTGCCACCGGCGAAATCCGCCCCGCCTCAAGCCTGAAGCCTGTMCAGCATTTAGAAGGCGGCATCGTTTCAGAAGTTSTTATTAGTGAAGGCCAGAAAGTAGAAAAGGGTCAGATAATTTTAATCATGGCGCCATCGGCCGCCCTGTCCGACCTTAATCGGCTCAAGGCCCGGCATATCGCCCTGACCTTGCAAATCGCGCGGTTAAAGTCTTTTGCCGCAAATGATACAACTATTGACAAAAACGGGCTTGGACAAGATTTCTCCCTCTATGAAAAAGATTATCCCCTGTTGGTACAGGATCAACGTGATGTGCTCAGGGCACAAAATCAATCGCGAATAGCACAGCAAAATGTCGTTCTGTCGCAAATAAAAGAAAAAGAAAACGAGCTTGTCCTTCTTAACCGGCGCGAGGCAACAGAAGAACGGACGCTGGCCATCATTGCCGAAGAAATGGCTATGCGCCAGGAATTAACCGATAAAGGTCTTGGCTCAAAAATAAAACTTCTTGAGGTACAGCGCGCCCACAATAAGGCGGAAGGCGACCTTAACAATACCCAGTTAACCAAAGTCAGTGTCCGCGCAAGCATCGCACAGGTCAAAGGTAACCTTGTGGCATTAAATGAAAAATTCCGCAATGAAAGCCTGATGCAGATGGATAATCTAAGCAGCGAACGGGCGCAGGTTTCTGCCCAGCTTACCCAATTGAATGACCGCGTGAACAGGCTGTCGGTCCGCGCGCCGGCAGCTGGCATTGTCAAAGGCCTGAAATATCGCACGGTGGGAAGCATTATACCCCCCGGTGATGTTCTGGCTAAAATTGTTCCCATGTCTGATACCCTCGTAGCCGAAGTAAAAATTTCTCCCCGGGATATTGGTCATGTGAATGTGGGAACCGAGGTGCTTGTTAAGATTGATACCTATAATTTTGCCCGCTACGGCAGCATTTCAAGTAAGCTTTCCCGTATATCAGCCTCGTCATTCATGGATGAAAAGGGYGAAACTTATTTTAAAGGCATCATCAGCCTGCCTCAAAATTTCATAGGAACCGATCCCAAGTCCAACAGGATTACGTCCGGCATGACAGTTGTCGCAGATATTCAAACCGGCAAAAAAACCCTTCTGCARTATCTGGTCAARCCMATCAATAACGCCCTGAATACATCTTTCAGAGAAAGRTAGGACAGAGTAATCTGGGCGTTTCAGTATAAATCRCTTGCAATATTTTTATNAAAGCTTTCCATATGAGGATATGGATTAAAATTTTATAGAAAGAAAATTTGGCATGAGCRTTACGGCGATGGATTTTAAARCCCCCTATTTATTATTTCTCGGSTGTGAGRAYTYRCCGCTGGCGATTAAGATGTCTCGCGGTCTTGCCCAGTGGCGTCCGGAACTTTGYATCGGTGAAATCGYCGACCCGTCCTGYGATTTAACTTTAGGRTTAAAGCRATTATCCATAGATGMYGCCGTSGCCKCTGGSGCRAAAACTTTTATTCTTGGTTTGGCCAACAGCGGCGGCATAATATCACAAGACTGGCTGCCCTATATTCTCGAGGCTCTGGAAAAAGGGCTGGATGTGGTCAGCGGCCTGCATCATAAATTATCCGACATCCCCGAAATACAAGCCGCAACAGAAAAATTCGGGCGAAAATTATATGATGTTCGTCATTTTGATGGAGAGCTGCACGTCGGAAATGGCCGGAAACGTTCAGGAAAAAGGCTGTTGACCGTGGGGACTGATTGCTCCGTTGGCAAGATGTACGCCTCTCTTGCCATTGAAAAAGAAATGATCAAAAAAGGCTATGATRTCGACTTCAGGGCAACCGGKCAAACCGGGCTCATGGTCGCTGGCTCGGGCATATGTATTGACGCCGTTGTCGCAGACTTTATTTCCGGCGCCGTAGAGATGATATCTCCTGATAATACGGAAAGCCATTGGGACATTATCGAAGGTCAGGGATCGCTGCATAATCCCTCTTTTGCCGGAGTGACTACCGGATTGATTCATGGCGCCCAACCTGATGTGATTGTCATGTGCCATGAGGCTGGCAGGGAAACCATCAAGGGGTTGCCTGATTTTAAAGTCCCAAGCTTACGCCAAGCGATCGAGGCCAATCTTCAGGTCGCCAGCCTGACCAACCCGAAGGTTAAACTGGCCGGAATTGCCCTGAATTGCCGCACCATCGGCAAGGAAAGAGGCATGGCCGAAATGGCCCGGCTTGAGCAAGAATTTTCCGTCCCCTGCTTTGACCCGATCATAACCGGCGCAGCGTCTCTAATGGATAATTTATAAGGGGCTTGAAATGTTAAATATCACCAAAGAAACATGGACGCTTAAAGAGCCGTTTATCATTGCCCGTGGCTCAAGGATTGACACAGGGGTCATCACCGTTGATATCAGGCTTGATAACCAGAAACATTTCGGGCGCGGAGAATCTGTGCCTTCGCCGCGATATGGTGAAAATATTGACAGTGTATATGAACAATTAAACGCGGTTAGTTCCGAAATAAGTGAAGATCTCAGGCGAGGCGACCTCTATGATTTATTACCAGCCGGCGCGGCACGAAATGCCATTGATTGCGCCTTGTGGGATCTTGAGGCCAAAGGAAAAAATACAACCGTGAGTGAAATTCTGGGTTTGCCTTATCCGGATAACATCCAGACGGTGCAAACCATCAGTATCGGCACAGCAGAAGAAATGGGCAAAGCCGCCAAAAAACTCAACAAATTTCCCATGCTGAAGATTAAATTAAATGATCAGGATATTGTAAAGAGAATCGAAGAAGTTCATGCCAATGCGCCCCAGTCCAGATTATTGATTGATGCCAATGAAAGCTGGTGTTTTACCCTGCTCAAAGATGTCGCCCCTGCCCTTGAAAAACTTAATGTCGTTATGATCGAACAGCCTCTTCCCGCCCAAAATGATGAAGAATTAAGCGGTTATCAATCCCCGATCCCCCTTGGCGCGGACGAGTCCTGTCATACTTCAGATGATGTGAACAGACTGCGCGGCCTCTATGATATCGTCAATATCAAACTGGACAAGACAGGCGGCTTGACCGAAGCGGTAAAACTGGCCGCCAAAGCCCGCGAAGCAAAACTTGATGTCATGGTTGGCTGCATGGTTGGCACATCCCTGTCCATGGCCCCCGCCATGGTTCTGGCAACTCAGGCCGCCTATGTCGATCTTGATGCTCCGGCCCTGCTGAGCAAGGACAGGGCATATGGCCTGACCATCAACAATGGCAAAATGTCCCGCCTGGATGAAAGGCTTTGGGGCGGAGCCTAAAGCATTCTGCGCTTAGATACGGCCATTATTAGATTTACCCCGCCCGTATTTTATTCTGCGAATATTTCGTTCAGAACGCCGGCCAGCCTGACACCGCCTTTGCGTAGCTGCTCGCGAATTATCGGACGGTTTTTATAGATATAATCCCATGAAAAACTTTTGTCTCCAACATCATAGGCCATATCGCGAAGGACCAGCCCTTCATGAACCCAGTCAATGGGTTTGGCTTTTTGATATTCAATGATTTCTTCCGGGCTGGCTTTATCGAGAAAATTGGCCATTTCGGTGAAGGACAGATTTTCCTGTTCCACCAGATTGCTGTCCCAGACGGAATGAAGATTGGTGATCTCATCAAACCACATCACTTTGGTTCGGTTGCCGCCCTGATCCTTGCGATGACCAAAATGCATGGGCTGATGCATGTCGCCGACAATATGAACCAAAAACTTAAGGGCATGTTCTTTTTCAGCGCGGCTGGCTGTTTTGGATTTAAGGGTGGCTTCAAAGTCTTCATAGGCACTTAGCATATCGCCTTTCGGGTTTCGGACAGACCCTTCAAAAGTTCCCCCGGGCGGGATATTAATATAATGAAAGACATTCGCATCGCGCCAATATTCATCGGGATTTGATTTCATCTCATCGGCCCATACGGCGACTTCGGCAAGAGATTGATCTCCCAGTATTTCCTGAATTTTTTTGCGCGCCTGCGCTGTCAGATGCCGGTCGGCAATTTCAGCCACAACACGATGCCCCTTACTGCCGTAAGCCCCGGCTGTTTGCACCCCGATAAGGCTGAAAATCATGAGCAAGCTTAGAAATTTTCGCATATTTTTTCTTCCTATATTTTAAAAAACCAATTCCATAAAATGTTTTCGGCACAGCACTTCATAGCGGTCATTCCCGCCTATTTCTGTTTGCGCGCCCTCTTTAATGACTTTTCCCGTCTCATCCATACGCAAATTCATCGACGCCTTGCGCCCGCATTTGCAAATGGTCTTCAGCTCTTTCAATTCATCGGCCAAAGCCAGAAGATGCATGCTGCCCTCAAACAGATTGGCCTGAAAATCGGTGCGGATACCATAGGTCAGCACGGGAATGCCAATACGGTCACAAATGGCCGCCAATTGAAAAACCTGAGCACGGCTGAGAAACTGGGCCTCATCAATCAATACGCAATTTATTTTGCGAATTTTCAACTCATTGGCGACTTCATCATATATATCTGTTGCGGCATCAAATACATGGGCCTTTGCCTCAAGCCCAATACGGGAAGCAATCACACCCTTGCCATACCTGTCATCAAGAGCCGCCGTAAACAGCATGGTGCCCATCCCGCGCTCCTGATAGTTAAAACTGGACTGCAGCAGAGTTGTTGATTTTCCGGCATTCATTGATGAATAATAAAAATATAATTTTGCCATATATTTCCCTAAGATATACCATATATATTGAGTTCTTATGATTTTTACCATACGGTAAATAAAGATTTGTGACAAGATAGCGCAATAGAAATTTCATCCCTTTTCAAAAGCAGATAGCCCATGACCCAAAACGCTCTGACCCCCAAGGAAACRCTTTTAAAAGCGGCAAGAGAAGCCAAGGAGAACACTTATTCCCCCTATTCAAATTTCCCTGTGGGCGCGGCGGTTTTACTGGAGGATGGTCAGATATTCWAAGGCACCAACATCGAAAATGCCAGTTACGGCCTGACCTGCTGCGCCGAAAGGGTTGCGTTATTTTCCGCCCGCACCGCCTCCTCTGCCAAGGTTATCGGTCTGGCCATTTCCATCGGTCATCATGAGGCCGGCTTGTCAAAAGACTCGCTGGTGCCTTGCGGGGCCTGCCGGCAGGTCATGTCAGAATTTCTCGGCCCCGAAGTTCCCGTCCATGTGGACGGCCACCGCACATTCACCATGGATGAACTGCTGCCTCATTCCTTTAAACTGCCTTAAGGCCTATTTATTGGCCTCTTTCAAGGCTTGGGAAATGCGGCTGGCCAGTTCGTTGGCGTTTGCCCGAACTTTTTCGGCATCCAATGTGAGAAACTTACCATCTTCCATCAAGATATTGCCATCAACGATGGTGGTCACCACATCACTGCCGCTCACCGCATAAACAAGATGCGATATCACATCATACAGCGGTGTCATATGCGGGCCCGCGAGGTCSATCTGAATCAAGTCTGCCCTCTTGCCGACAACAATATCACCGACCAGATGATCAAGCCCGACGGCCTCAGCCCCGCCAATGGTCGCCATGCGCAATACTGTGGGCGCAGACATGACCGTCGGATCATAATTAACGCCCTTATGCAGCAAGGCGGCAAGGCGAATTTCTTCCCACATATTCAAATCATTATTTGAGGCCGCCCCGTCCGTGCCAAGGCCCATAAGAACCCCCTGCYTTAACATTTCCGGCACCGGCGAGACACCCGCCGCCGTTTTCATGTTGGAGGTGGGATTATGAATGACCCCGACTTTTTGTTTGGCCAAAATCTTGATTTCTGCTGCCGTCGGATGAACCACATGAGCCGCGATCACTTTATTGCGCAGTAATCCCAGCCCTTCCACATGGACAATGGGCGTGCTGTCATAGCGTTCTTTAATCAGGGCAAGCTCCGCACGGTCTTCGGCCAGATGAATGCTGATGGGCGCGTTCAGAGCCAAGGCGGCATCAGATACCTGACCAAGATGTTCCGGCGATACCGTATAGGGCGAATGGGGGCCAAAACCCGCGATCACCCTGCCGGATTTACTTTTATAATTCTTTACAAATGAAACCGCCGCTCCGTGAGAATCATCCCAGCCTTTAAAGCCGGGGCTWGGAAAATCAATGGCGGGCGCGGCCATTATGGCCCTGAGGCCACAAGATTCAATAACTTCCGCTCCCTTCTCGGGATAGAAATACATATCAACAAATGATGTCGTTCCGCCGCGAATCATCTCCAGACACGCGAGATTCATGCCAACCTCAATGAATTCAGGATCAACGAACTGCCCCTCCATGGGGAAAATATATTCTTTTAACCATGTCATAAAGGCCAAATCATCCGCCATTCCGCGAAACATGACCATTGCCGTATGGGTATGACCATTGATCAAACCCGGAAGCAATACGCGWTCTTTTCCCGTTACGGTTTTTAGTGCGGTATATTGCGCGGTGATATCATCAGAACGGCCCACGGCGACAATCACACCATCCTTAACCGCAACAGCCCCATTTTCAATGACCGGATTTTCAGCATCCATCGYTACCACATAACGGCCCTGAACGATAAGATCGACATTTTTTTGTACTTCAGCATTAGCCTGTGCGGCGTTAACCTGTATGGAAATTGACATTATTATCCCTAAAAAAAGCATTTTTACATAATACAGTTTTGCATAATACGCCGGGCCAAATTTATATGTCATATTCATGATTATCACTTTTCTGTATCTTTTGGACGCGTTATTTCTGAAATGCTTGCGGTTATTATTTCAGGCACTATATCCTGTAATTTTATTACCCACAATGACTATCACAATTGATTCCTTTGCCCCATATGCTGTATTTTATACAATGTTAACATTACACATCAAACATAATATGCAACGTAATATATTAAAAATAAAAGATTTTTTAAAATATTTAAATAAAAGTTGACTATTATTATCATGGTGTACTATATTTGTACAACACTTATACACCACTACAGTTATTGTGCTAACTTATTAAAGCCCGACTAATTAAAGATAGGAATTTACCGTGGCAACACAGTGGAAAAATGACCAGCCAATCTATCTGCAGTTAAAAGAGCAGATATTGGCCATGATAATTGACGGAGCCTTAAAAGAGGGCGAGGCCCTCCCGTCGGTCAGAAAAGTTGCCGTAGATTATCAAATCAATCCTATTACCGCCTCAAAGGCCTATGCCGAGCTTGTAGATGAAGGACTGGTAGAAAAAAGAAGAGGTCTTGGAATGTTTATACTTGAAGGTGCCAGAAAAAACTTATTAAAGACGGAACAGGAAAAGTTTCTCACCAAAGAATGGCCCGAAATCATCAAACGGATTTCCCTTTTAGGCCTTGACACCAAGAAACTGATTAAATCTGCTGAACAAAACAGTATAAATTAGGGTAAGGATTTATCAATGACCAATATAATAACAGCCCAAAACCTTAGTAAATCCTTTGGCTCATTTCAGGCTCTGAAAAATATCAACCTGACAATCCAAAAGGGACAAATCGTTGGTATAATCGGGGCGAATGGGGCTGGAAAAACAACTCTGCTGAACAGCATTCTGGGCCTAAACGCTTATGAGGGGGATTTGGATGTTCTGGGCTTTGATCCCTTTAGCCAGCGCGACGAACTGATGAAACAAATCTGTTTTATCTCAGATGTGGCAACCCTGCCCAAATGGATCAAGGTTTCCGAAGCCATCGACTTTGTCGAAGGCGTCCATAAAAGTTTCGACCGGAAAAAGGCACTGGCCTTTCTCGCGGGCACAACCGTTCCCCTTGATAAAAAAATTCGCCATTTATCCAAAGGTATGATCGTTCAGGTTCATCTGGCATTGATCATGTCCATTGATGCCAAAATTCTGGTTCTTGATGAACCAACACTCGGCCTCGACATTATCTATCGCAAGAAATTTTACCATCAGCTGCTCGAAGATTTCTTTGACGAAGACCGGACGATCCTGATCACTACCCATCAGGTGGATGAAATTGAAAATATCCTCTCCCAGGTAATCTTTATCCGCGAAGGTGAAATTGCCCTCGAGGCAGATATGGAGGAGATTACGGARARCTGGATGGTGCTTAATCCAACGGCGGATAATATTGACGCCGCACGGGCCMKRTCGCCRGCCTCCGAACAAAGCCTGCTGGGGCGAACCTCCTTTATATTTAATGGGGTATCCCGCGCAGAACTTGAAAAACTAGGTGATGTCAGCCGGGTCAGTTTATCAGATTTATTCGTCACCCTAATGAAGGGAGATAACAATGCGTAACGAAAATACTGCCCAAAATACTGGTCAARATATTAAAATCAGAGCGCTGATCATTGCCGGATTTATATCCGTAATTTTGATTACCGGAATTGTTAACCTGTCCTATGCCAATCAACAGAAATCAGTTTTGGAATTTGATCAGCCAACAACCCTTTGCTCCTTTAATTTTTGCAGTCTGCTGTAATCCATATTTTGTATGACAATCACATATAATAAAAAGAAAAACGGAGAATTAAAATGCTCGCCTCCATCATAAAAATAAACGGCTATAGACCCTTCAAAGCGCTGATGCTCAGAGAATATTGGGAAAACCGCCGGGCGATATTTACAACACCGCTCGTGATTATGGGCCTTTCCATGGTTCTGATTATTATCAGTATGGGGCTGCTGGGGCGCGCAATCCATATTGACGGGCAATCTTATACCCTAAATGAAATGATCACCAATATGTCTGCCCACAAGGCCCAGAATATTAGCGCCCACATTAATCACCTTTTGCTGGCCTCCACTTTGCCAATTATGATTGGCGCGTGGTTCTGTATGGTTTTTACCGCTTTGGGTTCATTATATGATGAAAGAAAAGACAACAGCATTCTATTCTGGAAATCCATGCCCGTCTCTGACCTGCAAACCGTCCTTGCCAAATTACTGAATGTGATGCTGGTGATCCCTTTTGTCGCCATCGGGTTCACTTTCATCTTTCAGATTTTTCTGTTGATCGTGGGTAGCTTTAGCACCTTGGGTACGGATTACAGCGCATGGGATCTTCTGTGGTCTTCCAGCAACCTGCCGCTATTGGTCTTTAGTGAAGTGACCTATATGGTTATGTATAGCCTCTGGGCTTTGCCGGTTTTTGCCTGGTTTATGCTGGTATCTGTTATCGCGAAACGCTCGCCTTTATTGCTGGCGACCATTCCTGTTGCCTTGGTCATATTATTTGAAACTTTATTTTTTCATTCAGAATATCTTGCCCGCTTCATCGGCATGCGCCTGACAGGCGCACATATTCTTCAAACCGATAACGGCTTTGGTCAGAATTTTGCCATCTTGGGGATCAACACGCCACTGGAAAATATTCAATCCGCAGCAAAACCAGAATTCTGGATCGGGCTTGGCATTGCCGCAGCCTTACTTTATGCGACCATATTGCTCAGGAAACGCAACAGCCTGTGATGTATCTCGCCTCTTATTAGGCGTTCGGGGCCCATGCCCTACCCCCTGATATCTTCCAACTGCCCCGGCTTTTTGCTGGGGCATTTTTTTTGCCTGACCGCCGTTTTCACCAAGGAACATTATTTCACCTGACATTAAAGGTCTTTTAAATTATTGTCTTTAAAAAGAAATACGAATAATGACTGTAAAGAGGAAATCCTGAAACTATGTGTGGTATTGCCGGTATTATAACTTCGCTTGACAGAAAGCCTGATCAAGCAATCATAAAAAAAATGACCGACGCCATCATCCACCGTGGCCCTGATGAGGCCGGGATATATGTGGCAAACGGTGTTGGCCTTGGCCATCGCAGACTGTCCATTATTGATTTAAAGAGCGGTCAACAGCCCATGACCACAAGCGATAATGAAGTCACCATCACTTACAATGGCGAAATCTATAATTTTATGGAAATCCGCGCCGAATTAGAGGCAAAGGGCTATCACTTTAAAACCCGCTGCGATACGGAAGTTATTCTTTATGCCTATCACGCCTGGGGGCCGGACAGCGTCAAACGCCTTCGCGGTATGTTCGCCTATGTCATTTATGATAACCGCGATAAAACAATTTTCATGACCCGTGACAGGCTGGGGATCAAACCGTTATTTTACGCGCGCAGCGGGGAAAGAACCATTTTGTTTGGTTCTGAATTAAAGGCTCTTGCGGCGCATCCGGAATTTGTCAAAAACCTGCGCAAGAAAAGCATGGAAGACTATTTTGCGCTTGGCTATGTGGCGGAACCAAATACGATTTATGAGAATGTTTTTAAGCTCGAGCCGGGTCACAGCATTATCATAAATTTACGCAGCGGAAATTTGACCAAAAGCCAATATTGGGACGTGCAATTTACCGGCAGCTATCAAGGCAGCTTCGAAGATGCCAAGAATGAATTACAGGAACGCATTCACGAGGCGGTAAAAATCCGTATGGTCGCCGATGTGCCGCTTGGCGCATTCTTGTCCGGCGGCGTGGATTCCGGCGCCGTTGTTGCCGACATGGCCGATATCAGTGATGAACCTGTTAACAGCTGCTCCATCGGATTTTCCGATCCCAGATTTAATGAAACAGATTACGCGGACCGTGTCGCAGAGCAATATAAAACCAACCATTGGTCACGGGTTGTCGATCCCGGTGATTATTCTTTGGTGGAAAAACTGATTGATATATATGACGAACCTTATGCCGATAGTTCCGCCCTGCCCACCTACCGCGTTTGCGAATTGGCCCGCGAAAAAGTGATTGTTGCCCTGTCCGGGGATGGCGGCGACGAAAATCTGGCCGGATACCGCCGCTATCAATTACAAATGTTTGAGCAGAAAATTCGCGGCATATTACCGGACGCCATCAGGAAACCACTTTTTGGACTATTGGGCAAAGCCTATCCAAAGGCCGACTGGGCACCGCGCATGTTCCGGGCCAAGACAACCTTTCAGGGCCTCGCCCGTGATCATGTGGAAAGCTATTTCCACGGGGTATCTATTTTTAAAGGCGACATGCGTGATAAATTATTCAGCAAGACCCTGAAAAATGACCTTCAGGGATATAACACGCTTGAAGTTTTTAACGCGTATGGAGCCAGTTCCGGCAGTGATGATCCACTGTCTATCCTGCAATATATTGACCTGAAAACCTATCTGGTCGGTGATAWCCTGACCAAGGTAGATCGCGCGTCCATGGCCCATTCATTAGAGGTTCGTGTCCCCCTGCTGGATCATAAGCTTGTCGAATGGATTGCCACCCTGCCATCTGATTTTAAACTTCAGGGCGGTGAAGGGAAATATATCTTCAAGAAATCACTGGAGGGCCGTTTGCCCGAAGATATTCTTTACCGGCCCAAAATGGGCTTTGGCGTCCCCCTTGGCAACTGGTTTCGGGGTGAATTAAAACAAAACATCAGAGACGCCGTCTTAAGTGAACGCATGCTGGAATGCGGCTATTTTAATGCGGATTATTTGCATGACCTCGTTAATCACCATCAAAGCGGGATGCGGGACTATAGTTCGCCGCTCTGGACACTCATGATGTTTGATCAATTTCTGTCGCGGCAGAATGCCTTCTCATGATTCTAGTTATTAAGGAAAATATTTGCGGGTTTTAACTTTCACATCGCTGTATCCCAACAAAATAGAGCCCCGTCACGGCATTTTTGTTAAAAACCGCATGACCTATTTTGACCAGATAGAGAATACATCCCGCAAGGTCATCGCGCCTGTACAATATTTCCCGCTGCTCGGCCTTTTCCCCGGCAGTAAGTTTCATCGCTATAATCAAGTAGCAAAAATGGAAACACAGGGGGACATAACCGTCTATCACCCGCGCTATATGACCATACCGGGTACCAACCTTATTGATGCCGCAGGAGCCATGGCGTCTGCTGCTGATAAAATTCTGCCTACAATTTATCCGGGTCAAGAAAGCTTTGATCTRGTTGACGGGCATTATCTTTATCCGGACGGGGTTGCGGCCTATGAAATCGCGCAAAAATATAACAAGCCTTTAATATTGACCGCGCGCGGCAGTGATGTGAATTTCTGGATGGCGCAGCCGGCGCAAAAGGAAAAAATTCTGCGGGCGTTAAATTATGCCAGTAAAATAATTTGTGTCAGCGCAGCTCTGAAAAACCGCCTGATCGGGCATGGCATACCGGCAGATAAAATAACGGTTATCATGAACGGGGTGGACAGGTCGATATTTAAGGCGGATCAACGGCCCGTAGGAGCCGGTGAATATCTCTTAAGCGTTGGTAATCTGGTGCCGTTAAAGGGTCATGAATATATTTTGCACGCCCTGACAAAATTACCGGATGAAAAACTCATCATCATCGGCTCGGGGCCGCTTGAGGCACGCTTGAAAAGTCTGGCGCAGCAGCTAAACATGATGGATAGAGTGACCTTCCTGCCCAATATCCCTCATGATGAGCTACCCGACTTCTATAAGAAAGCCAAATGTACAATCCTCATGTCATCTATGGAGGGTATGCCCAATGTCATTTTGGAAAGTCTCGCCTGCGGCACGCCCGTCATTGCCACAAATGTTGGCGGCATTTCAGAAGTGGTGACAAAAGATAATGGCRTATTGATCACAGAGCGCACGGCAGAGGCTCTTGGACATGGGCTGGAAACCGCCTTGCCCCGCCCATGGGATCATACCCGGATTTCATCAGACATGAGCCATCTGGATTGGCGTGAAACAGCCCGGAAATTACATCGTTGCTTTGAGCAAGCCATTTAGCGCAATGTCTTTCCTATGGCTAAAATTCACTTGACTGCGTAATAAATTAATGTTTTACATTAATAATAAAAAACATTAATAGGTTTCCAATGACTTCGAACGATAAAATCCAGATATTGAGTAAAATTATTGCCCATATCTGTTATGGTCTGCTCTTCATTTTACCCATAGTGTCCTTTACCATGTGGCTGAAAGTTGATTGGTTTCCTGTTTTCTTCGATGGCCAATATGATGTTTCGACTTTTGATATAAAAACTCAGGTTTTCGGCATTATATTTTCCCTGCTGCCTTTATCAATCTGGATGTATGGCCTGTTTAATCTGCAGAAATTATTTAGAAACTATGCGGCTGGATTGGTGTTTATACCTGAAAATGCCTCCTATATTAAACGCTTTGCCTGGATGAGCATCATTGGCGGCGGTCTATCCCCGTTTTTCGGCGCGGTTTATAGTCTGATTCTTTCCATGAACCATGCAGAGGGGGAGCGTTTTTTGCAAATTGGTTTAGGCACAACAGAAATTCACACCATGTTGCTTGGCTTTGTTTTTGTGGTTATCGCCCATGTCATGAAAGCGGCCCATAAATTATCCGAAGAGAACAGACAGTTTGTATGACCCGAAGTTTATGGAAAAATTCATGGCAATAATCGTAAATCTTGATGTGGTTATGGCCAAACGCAAGATACGCTCAAAAGATCTGGCCGCTCAGATCGGCATCAGTGAACAGAATCTCTCACTGCTCAAAACCGGAAAGGTCAAAGGCATGCGCTTTGATACCTTGCAGAAAATATGCCGGATATTGGACTGCCAGCCCGGTGACATTCTCGAATATAGCGATCAAACTGATTAGGCGATTTTGACGATCTGCTTGCCGAAATTTTCACCCTTAAGCATACCGATGAAGGCTGATGGGGCATTTTCAAGCCCTTCCGTCACGCTTTCACGGTATTTCAATTTTCCTTCCTCAAGCCAGACGGCGGCCTTGCGGACAAATTCCATATTCAATTTGGGATTATCAAAGACAATGAAACCCTGAATCTTAAGGCGCCGCTGAATGATAAGGCCCATGCCGCGCGGCCCGGGGGCCATATCTGTATCATTATAATTTGAAATCATCCCGCATAGCGCAATCCGGCCAAAATCATTCATATTCCACAGGGCAGCTTCCATGATTTTTCCGCCGACATTTTCGAAATTAACATCAATACCCTTTGGGCATAATTCGGCAATTTTTTTCGGGATAGAGCCACAGGTTTTATAATTAAACGCACGGTCAAAGCCCAATTCATTGATCAGATAATCCACCTTGTCATCAGAGCCAGCGCAGCCAACGACTTCGCAGCCCATGATCTTGGCAATTTGCCCGACCACACTGCCCACCGCGCCGGAGGCCGCAGAAACGAAAACCGTCTCGCCCTCCTGAAGCTTCGCCACATCCACAAGGCCCGCATAGGCCGTCATGCCCGGCATACCCAAGATACCCAAATAATACGACAGCGGCACAGGCCCCCGTTCCACAGTCAGCAAATCAGCCCCATCCGACTTTGAATAATTTTCCCAGCCGAGCATGCCGACCACCACATCACCTGCTTTAAATTTTGGATTTTGAGATTTCACCACCTCCCCCACGACGCCGGCTTCCAGAACTTTGCCGATTTGAAAGGGCGGGACATAGGATTTGGCATCATTCATCCGCGCGCGCATATAGGGGTCTACCGACATATAAAGATTTCGCACCAATATTTCACCATCGCCGATTTCGGGAATTGCCGCCTCGATAAGTTTAAAATTTTCTGGCCGGGGCCAGCCATCAGGGCGACTGTTCAGTACGATTTGCTGATTAATGTCGGTCATGCTATTTATCTTTCTTCGTTGGGGGTATAGAGTCGATCATTGACAATGAATGGCGTGAAAGCCAATTTTTTTACCGTTATATAATATTTTTTTACGTTGCGAAACCAATAGTATGAAACATTATCCATTCATTATATTTTTATCATTCACTTTGTCTCTTCCTGCATTGGCGAATGCGGAAAAGGCAACTATAATTTCTTCTGAAAGAATATGGGATGTTACCCATAAGACATTCATTGTAAAAAGAGACCTTTTCAAACAACTCGACAAATCACAAACTATTCTACTGGGCATACGACAGGATAATCCCCGCCATCAAAACCATGCTGCAGATATTATCCGGCAACTGCTCAAGGCCAGGCCCGGAATTTTTGTCAGTAATGTGGCGCGAGATAAGCAGAATGCCTTTGCAATTTTCGCCAACCGGTATCAAAACAAGGCCACTGAATATGACGCCGACGGCCTCGACATGTTGTTGAACTGGGCCGTTAGCGGCCAAGCTGACTGGAGCATAACAAGACCTGTTTTTGACGTGGCGATGCTCAATAAGCTGCCGCTATTTGCCCTTAGTTTTTCCCCTTATGAAATTGGCCAAATTCATCATAAAGCTCTGGATGGCATGCCCCATGACGTGAAAAAAGGCCTCGCAGCATTATTATCAGAACCCGTATCAGAAGAACTTGCCGCGCAAATAACCAAAGAAATAGCCAAAGGTTTTTGCGGCATTCTGCCCCCGGCGTCTTTGGAAAAACTTAGCCTCATCCAACGCGCACAAAGTGGCATTTTTGCACAAGAACTGATACAATTTCACAAAAGAGCAGCACATCAAAAGGCCATTCTTATCGCCTCCCCAAAACATATAATGRAAGAGGCATCTGTCCCCTATTACCTTGAAAAACTTAACGCAAAAAGCACATCCATCAGCCTGTTGTTTTTAGAGTCTGAGACAGAAATCCCCACGCCCAAAGAATTGGATTTAAAGGTTGATTTTATATGGGTGACCCCCAAAGAACCAAGGATTTCTCCCTGCGAGAATTTAAAAGCAAACCAACCTTAATCTATCATTTGAAAATGTAACATTGCCGCCGCGATTGGCTTTTTCTGATCAATTTGCCATGCCTCAGAATGAAGTGTTGCAAATCGCCGCCCACGCCGGAAGACCTTTGCCCGCGCATAGGTATCAACAGGCTTGCCGCTCCTTAAATAATCAATGGTAACATCAATGGTTTTGGGGAATGGCGTGCTGTTTTCAGCCAAATCAATAGTCCAGATTAATTGCATTAGCGCCGCCATCTCCAATAAAGACGCGATCGTGCCGCCGTGCAATGCCGGAGGGAAAGGCGACCCCACGAGATCCGCGTTAAATTTCATGACCGTGGTTAATTCGCCCCCCTCGCGCATCAATCGAAAACCCATCATTTTTGCATAGGGGCTGATATCCAGATTTTGGTCAAATTCTTCGCGTTTTTTTAATTTTATCAGGAAATCCTGTATCATAATATTTACCCAGCATCCCCGGATGATATTCCATCCAGACTTTTTAAAGTGTCATCCACAGAAGTTGTCATGGCCTCATAGGAGAATACAGCAACAGCATGCGCGATTGGCGTGATTGCATCTTTGCTAAAGGCATCCCCCTGAACGAACACGGCCTGTTCCGTTATTTTAAGGCAGCGTGTCTTTACAATCACCGAAGAAAAAGCCTCTGGTTTTTCAAAATAATCAACCCGCAGGTCAAGTGTGACAATCTTTTTATATGTTTCGAATTGATCATAAGCCGCCGCCCCAAGCGCCGTATCCAGAAATGCCGTGATGGCCCCATTCGCAATAATTCCGCTGCCTGCTGTAACCTCGAGTTCGGGATTAAACGGCATCTCAATCATAAGATTATCCCCCTCTTTCCCAAGAAGCCGCAGACCAAGCCGCCGGGCATGGGGAATCAGAAACACCAATTCATTAAGTTCAATATCGTTGGAAGAAATAAGTTATGTCCTTTCTGATGTTATACAGATTATTCAGATGATCACCCCGCCGAAGAGACCCCGGCATAGGCCGACGCAATGGATTTTATTTTTGCCACCATGGAAAAAAGCCCATTGGTCCGCATTGGTGAAAGATGCTTTTCAAGGCCCAATTTATCCAGCGTCTCCCTTGGGTCTATACTTATAATTTCTGCCGGTGTTTTGTCAGAAAAAATCATTAGAATAAGACTGACCAGCCCCCGTACAATATGCGCATCACTTTCCCCTTTAAAAATCACCTTGCCGTCCACAAGTTCATGGATCAGCCACACGCGGCTTGTGCAGCCATGARCACGATTTTCTTCGGCCATGTATTTTTCGGCAAACGGCGGCAAAGCACGGCCAAGTTCTATGATGTATTTATATCTGTCTTCCCAATCTTCCAGAAWATCAAATGTCTCGATCACATCACTGATTGTTTCACTCATATTCACATACTCATTCATCAATTTTCTTTATAGATAATCCCATATCACTCTATTCACCAGTTTTATTAATAAGAAAATATAAGATATCTTCATCTTCGGTCATTTTTAAAATATTATAATTATTTTCCTGACAAAAATGAGGGATATCAATCAAGGTCATGGGATCCGTTGCCAATACCTTCAATGTCCCGCCCACAGGCATCCTTTCAAGCATGCGCCGAACGCGCAAAACCGGCACCGGGCATTTATGTCCGGTCACATCAAGCTGCTCCGAAAAAAAATCGTTTTTCATTCTGACCCTTAGTGAAAAAACAGAATATACCCTCAAAAAAACAGGCGGAATAGTATATTCTCATAAATATTGATTGAGGCTTATTTCGCACATTAACATCCTATTAAGGGAGAAAGGCTACACTATCTACGGAATTAGTATAATAAAATTGAGTTTGCTGAGATGAATGGAAAAGTTGTTAGCGTAATCCAGAATCAAAAAATCACTGGGGACGATAAATTGCAAGAAATACTGGATAGCTTGCCTCACGGGGTAGCTGTATTTAATCAACAACTGATTTTAACGCAATGGAACAAGAAATTACTCATTCTTCTCAACCTCGAAAAAGACTCATTTGAGATAGCTACAAACTTAAACGATATCCTCCATATCAACTGGCTCAACCAGAAAAACGACGGACGAAACAGCTTCGCCGCTAAAATAATATACGAACTTTCAAAAGCAAAAACATCCGATGAATTATTTCCTTTCAGCTATGAATATCACATAAGCCAAGAAAAAAACCTTGATATCAAGGGGGAAGTTATGCCCAATGCTGGCATGATATTAACTTTTTCAGATATCACATTGCGATCAAATCCAAATTATTACCTTCAGTCCACACCGGCGCCGCATGAGGGTGACATTTCCAATTCGGATGAGCTATCTATTTTAGAAGCGCGTTCTGACCGTGAAATCATGGAACAGGAAGCCGTCAAGGCCATTCAAATGGCTGAAGACCTGGCGATTACCCGCGAAATCGCCGAGAATACCGCAAAACATATTGAGGCCATTTTAAATGCAATTTCCGATGTTCTTATCACCATGGATGCCAAGGGTAATATTTTAACCTGCAATCATGCTGTCAAAAATATGTTTGGATATAGTTCCCTTGAATTAATTGGTAAAAACCTGCTGTATATATTAAAAACAACACAGGTCATTTCCGAGAAAGATTTTGAGATATTCATTACCTCACTCGAAGAAGAAGAACAGTTAAAGAAACATAATGGTACAGGATTCAAAAATTGCGGAACGGCATTTCCCGTTGAACTGAATATACGCGAAGTAAATATCAGTGGAGAAAAACAATTTACCATTGTTATTTCAGACGTGACGGAACGTCATGAGGCGGAAATACTGATCCGTAGAATGGCGCTCCATGATAGTCTGACAGGGCTCGCCAATAGGAATCTGTTGCAGCAAAGACTGGATGAATCCTTGCGCATGGCCATACGAACCAATAATAAATTATCTGTGATGTTCCTTGATCTGGATGGGTTCAAGCCGGTTAACGACATTTATGGTCATGCGACTGGTGATAAATTATTACGTATAATCGCAGATCGACTAGAGGGTTGCGCCCGCGAGGTTGACACCGTTGCCCGGCTCGGCGGTGATGAGTTCGCGATCATATCAACCAACATAAAAAAAGAAGCTGATACCATCAAGGCCGCACAGCGGGTATTGGATAACGTCCGCAAACCAATCTTAATCAATGGCAACACCCACTGTATTGGCGCCAGCATCGGCATAAGCTTTTTCCCTGACGATTCCCAAAACCCCGAAGAATTATTCAGAATGGCTGATGTGGCMCTKTATCARGCMAAGRAYRAYGGWAARARTGWYTWYCGKYTSTATAAYCYRRAMATGGATGCCMARKCRAAARMRGAARMVSARATTGAARTYGAYYTGGAAAAAGCCATCCWGAATGATGARYTKVTDYTVCATTACCARCCSMTGYTGARCACCMTTGATGAYAGTATYAYKGGKGCMGARGCMCTKGTCCGTTGGCWSCATCCCGARAARGGSATGATCCCGCCATTYKMCTTCATTCCYRTYGCRGARAATTCCGATYTWMTGCTSACTYTGGGRCARAAAATTCTGGAAATGGCCTGCATGCAGGCCAAAATATGGCAAGAAATGGATTTACCGCGTTTTCGCGTATGTGTGAATATTTCTGCGCGTCAGTTCCAGTCAAAAGATTTTGTGGATAATGTCAAAAATGCAATTGCAAACTCCAAAATTGACTCAAGGGGCCTTGAACTTGAAATTACAGAGGGCATGGTTATTGGCGATACTGAATCTGTCGCGCGCAAGCTGGAGGTACTCGCAGAGATGGGAATTTCCCTGGCGATTGATGATTTCGGCACAGGTTACTCTTCTCTGGCATATTTAAAACGTTTCCCCGTTCATCAACTTAAAATTGATCGCTCCTTCATCAATGATATTACAGAAGACCACGACGATGCTGCCATAACTGATGCCGTCATTCGTCTTGGGCACAGCCTTGGCCTAACGGTTGTCGCAGAAGGTGTTGAAACCCTGGAACAGGCTCAGATCTTGCGCCAGAAAGGCTGCGATGTCTTGCAGGGCTATTATTTTAGCAAACCGATTCCAGCGGACGAGTTTGAGCAATGGCTTATCACTCATACCGAAAAAAATGACCAGTAAACATGGTTTATTTGGATTACGCTCAAGCGCCGCTAAAGGCTGCGCTCCCGCTTGGTCTAGTTTTTTGGATTCCGCTCAGGCGCCGCTAAAGGCTGCGCTCCCGCTTGGTCGCTAAGTCGCGGGGCTCCTGAAATCTCTAGAATTTAAGATTGCCTAAAATACCGAACCAAAGCGGATCAAAACACCTGTATTGTCGGGATTTTCACGATTATGGTTTGGATTGATTTGGTGCAAAATATTAAAATCTATCTGCGCACCAAATAAGTCCGCTATGCGGTAAGCCAGTTCAAAATCAATTTCCCGCCCAGTTGGCGATAATGAGGCCTGATTACGGATGAAGGACAGGCTATCTGTTTGATAGTCTCGGCTTGCCACATAAGATAAATTCGCCTGACCGCTCATGACCCTTAAAGGCTGACTGACAGCAAAACTCAAGCGATCTCCTTTTTGCAGAAAAGAATTTGCCGTAATCCCTATGGCAAAGCTCCCCGAAGTCAAATTATCGATCTGCTCAACCAAGCTCAAATCTGCCGCCGTTACATTAGTCATGCCGTAAGATGCCTTGGCAAAGAAATTAAACTTTTTGGCAAAAGCCATATCAAATCGCCCATTGATAAATGCGGTAGAGGCGCCCTTCCCCAGTGATATAGCCCCATCAGACAGGCTGCCCAGAACACTGCCATTTTCATTCATAAGGCCCAGATCAAGGCCAAAATTAGCAGAGGAAAATAATTGATGATCCACTCGAACCATCATGACATAACTATTTGATTTCAAGTTATATTCTTGCCATTCCTGCCCACTACGGCCTAATAAAAGTTTAAATTTTGTTTTTGAATTCAACTTATGACCCAATATGGCATTTTGACTTTTATCCCGTCCAACCAACGCCATAAAGTCTTCTTTGCCGATGCTTAAGAATTCATCCTGATCATAATCCTCCAGAGTTTCTTTTAAGGAGAGTCCCTGAGAGAATGTTATATTTTGATCGTTGCCCATTGACATATTCAACTTCATACGAAGCCCTTGATAACGGTTACGGGCATTATTCTGATGAGAAAAATATTGTTCTTCCACTTCCTGAAAACGCCGGTCTTCCTGCCATGAAAACTTTACTTTAGTCGATTGATCAAGCTGTAATGACGAAGTCCGGCTGCCCCTTTTTGATTCTACAAGAGAGCCAAGCTGAATATTTTGTCCCCGATCAAAGATTTGCTGGCCCAGATCCACACGAAATGACCGGTTAAGGCCATCAAACATCATACTGTTGCTTAAGCCATCAGAAAAGCTGGTGAAACCGCCAAAAGCATTACCACCCAATAAAACACTGTTCTCCAGCGCAACCACCTGAGTGTCACCCGCAGCAGTTCTTACCGCAATAGAAGATGCCCCTTGAGGCTGGAATGCCGCCTCAATATTAATCAGGCCACGGCCAAAGATTATGTCGGGACCCACCGCCCCCAAATCCGTCGCCGTACTGAATAACAAATCGGCCACCTGTTTTCCGTCAAGATTCGGAAAAGCCTGCATCAACAAAGCTGCAGCTCCGGCAATATGGGGCGCAGCAAAGGACGTGCCGCTCCACAGGAAAAAAGCTTCGTCACCATTTTCATCAATACCAATTGATAAAATATCCTCAGCGCCGGCAACCAAAAAGACGTTCTTTGCGATCTCCCCCGCCCGATGGCTGCCATCCCAAAAAGCGGATGTTGCATCAACGCCGCCGGCCAGAATAATCTGCCCATTGGCCCAATCCGCCCAAGCCACAGCGCCCGATCTTTCTGGCTGCGACACATCAAGCTCTGTATCGGCTTCATCCCTGTTGCCTGCTGCCAGAATCATAATCATACCAGCCTCAACGGCTCTTCTGTAGGCATTCACCAAAATTGGCGAATTAAAATCATCGCCGCCCAAACTGATATTGACAATTTTTACGCCGCGAACACGGGCATAATCAAGGGCGGCGGCGATATCACTATCAAAGAATGAACAGCCRTCCKCGCTCKCRCARCTGCCAACAGATGCCGTATTAATRGCCATTATCTGAGCATCGAACGCGACGCCCTGAGTATTGACATTCGTGTTGTTAGAAGGATCCCGGATCGCTGCAATCACACCGGCAACGCCCGTACCATGGCCGGAGACATCATTCRGATCTGACTTTTGGCCTGTGACAATATTGATGCTGTCAGGGTGGATATTGGCGACTATTTGCGAATTATCTACATCAATACCGGAATCTATAACGGCAACGGTAATGCCCTCACCTGTGGCCCCGTTATCATAGGCCGCAATGGCATTAATTTGGTCCAAACCATAATTATTGCGATATTCCGTTGTATCATAATTCACCGGCGGCGGTGGCGGTGGCGGTGGCGGTGTGGTGGTAGTGGTGGGAGAAATATTTCCGCTTCCGCCTCCGGGCGAAGACCCACAGGACGCAAGGGAAATACAGATGATTGTAAGGAGAATTAATTTTAAAAAAGTCTTCATGAATAAGTTATCTCTGAATTAATTAACTATGCTTGGCGGATCAATTTTATTATTATTCTGGATTGGCGACGTGACTTATATTTTTTCTGTAAATAAAATCGAATAATATGTGCCATATTTCTTCTCCCTGCTTTTTACGCTGGGCAATATGTTCAACCGTACCGTCTTTTTTCTGTTGCCATGTTAATTTATAAATATGGCTCATGATGGGTGTTTCTGATTTCAAAATAAGCCTGTCCCCCTCAAAATTACCCTTTATGACTTGGGACCCCGCCTGATTATCCACCCAGAATTGAGTCCAGTTCTGACCATCAAAGGCCGTGAGGCTTTTACCGTTCATTCGAAAAGGCACCATGGGTGATGAAAAATGATCATCCAACGATATCCAGCTTTGTTGTATGGCGCAGCCTTTTAAAGTACGTCCCACCCGATCGAAACCGGCAAGTTTTCCGCTGTCTTTATGGTAGACCTGCCAATCACCAACCCAAAAGTCCAATGCCCGAAACATGGGATGAGCACAGGGCACGATCGGTCTGAATTTATCTGTATCTTTTTTTTGAGCATAAGCGGACGAAACAAGGACAGCCGAGAAACCTAACAAGATAGAGACGTAAAGTAAAAAAATTTTCAATTGTTTTTCCTTTAAATTTAGAACAGTTTAAAGGCAGATGACAATTAACTCAATAGAAGAAAAATGGCAATTACAATCCCTCAAAAGCAAAATAACCGACCGCCCACAAAGCCCTGGTTTCATCGCCCTGCCCCCTTGGGTAAAGGCAGCAGCATCGCCGTCATCGGCGGCGGCATTGCGGGCCTGACAACCGGGCTGGCCTTGCAGGAAAGTGGCTATCACGTCACCATATTTGAGCGCGACCATACCCCCATGAACCGAGCATCCGGCAATCCTGCGGGGATTTTAGACCCCAGCCTCACGAACAGGGAAAGCCTTGAGGGTCAATTTTACCATGCCGCCATATCTCGGGCGCTTGATTTTTATTCGTCATTGGGCCGGCAGGTTTTCCTCTCTCGCGGCTTATTAAAATTTGCCCGTGATTCATCGGATGATWAKSYYTAYKYWSMYSAYYYAGGKAYTWWTKMWMMKCSYMAWMTYWGAGANKMTYCTSAGTCAANWASMTMSGCATNMARAAAYAATRTAAATATTACCMRYTTTACYCATACYCARAAATGGCATTTATTTGCAGGAGGAAAACCACTGGCCATGGCAGATGCCATCGTCATATGCGGCGGGCCGGAAACGCGATATTTTTCACCCGCAGACCACCTGCCTCTTGAACCTGTCAGGGGCCAGATTACATTTCTGAACGCTGATAAATATGCCCCCTTCCCCCGCAAGGCTTTATGCGGAAAAGCTTATATCACCCCGCCATTTGAGATGAATGGCCAGATGACCATGGTCACCGGGGCCAGTTTCAGCCGAAATGATACGGATATGACCCTTCGCAGCGATGATCATCGGGAAAATCTTGAGAATGCAGAAACATTATGGCCCGGCATTAGCAAACGAGAARTTACSGGGGGRCGMTGYGCCATWCGGGCCTATAGCCCGGATCACATGCCAATCTGCGGCCCCGTCGCAGATCAAGAGAAATATCAAGCCAGCTATGCAATGTTAAAGCATGGGCCAAAGCATCAAAATTTCATTCCTGCGCCCTATGTGCCAAATCTTTATACCGTAACGGGGCTTGGCGCGCGGGGGTTTATGAGCGCCCCTCTCCTTGGGGAATTAATCACCGCCTTGATTTGCGGCGGCCCGTTGCCGGTAACCCAAGCCGTATATGAAGGTCTGCATCCGGCAAGATTCTTGATTCGCGCCTTAAAAAAAGAGAAATGAAAAAACGGAAATAAAATTCTACCAGATTTTCACGCGGTCTTCTGGTGCAAGATATAATTTATCTTCCGGCTTAACATCAAAGGCTTCATAAAATTCCGGAATATTCCGCACCACACCATTCACCCTGAATTTATTCGGCGAATGTTTGGCCGTGGCAATCCTCTGACGCATGGCCGCTTCACGCGTCTTGCTCATGAAGGCCTGCGCCCAACCAATAAAAATGCGCTGCTGCGCCGTAAAGCCATCAATGACAGGGGCCGGTTTGCCGCCGAGAGAAAGGCGGTAAGCCTTAATAGCTATACTTAATCCGCCCAGATCACCAATATTTTCGCCCAAACCATATTCGCCGTTCAGGTGAAGATCATCAAAAACCTTGAACCCGTTATATTGCGCCACAAGTGCGCCGGTACGGTCTTTAAATTTCTCTTTATCCTCTGCGGTCCACCAGTCTTTTAGAGCGCCGTCTCCGTCAAAGTTGCTTCCCTGATCATCAAAGCCATGACCAATTTCATGACCGATCACGCCGCCAATGGCGCCATAATTTATCGCATCATCGGCAGCAAGACTAAAGAAGGGCGGCTGTAATATGGCCGCAGGGAAAACAATCTCATTCAGGGACGGATTATAATAGGCATTCACCGTCTGCGGGCTCATATGCCATTCATGGCGTTGAATGGGGCCTCCAAGTTTCGCCACCTCGCGGTCATGAACAACCTGACTTGACCGGACAATATTGCCGAACAGATCATCAGCCTTGATTTCCAATGCAGAATAATCTTTCCAAATATCCGGATAACCAATTTTCGGGGTGAATTTACTCAATTTTTCAAGCGCCTTAAGCTTTGTTTCCGCGCCCATCCAGTCCAGGTTTTTAATACTGGCTTCATAGACCTTTGACAGGTTGCCCACCAGTTCCAGCATTTTTTCCTTGGCTTCCGGCACAAAATGCTGCGCAACATAAACCTTGCCGATCACTTCACCCAGATTGCCATTGACCGTGCTGACCGCTCGTTTCCACTGGGGCTGTTGCTTGGGCACACCGCGAAGCTGTCTGGCATAGAAGTCAAAATTTTGCTGATCCAGTTCGGCGGTCAAATAGGTCGCCATACGGCCCAACGCCTTCCATTTAAAAAAGGATTTCCACGTATCTATATCTGTACTGGTGAAAATGCCGTTTAAAGCCTCAAAATAACTGGGCTGGGAAATGACCATTTCCGTCGTATCAGGCACCTTGATGCCGGCGAAATATCCATCCCAGTCAAAATCCGGCATCATTTCAGTCAAGGCGGCACGATCCCGCACATTATAGGTTTTAACCGTATCCCTATTGTCTTCTTTCTTCCATTGGGCGGCGGCGATACGCGTTTCCAAAGCCATAATCGCGGCGGCTTGCTGCGCAGCATTTTCCATACCCGCCATGGTCAACATCTTTTCCATATGAGCAAGATAATCAGCCTTGRTGCTTAACGATTTTTCATCGGTTTTCAGATAATAATCCCGGTCCGGCAATCCCAGCCCGGATTGAAAATTATATATGGTATATTTAGTCGGATCATCCGCATCTCCATTGACATAAAAGTCAAACGGTGCGCCAAAGCCAGACCGCATTGATCTGGCAAAATAAGCCGAAAGCGCCTTATGATCCGCCACAGCGTCCACGGCGTCAAAAACGGCCTTTATTGGCACCGCACCAAGGGCATTACGTCTCTCCATATCCAGATAGGAATTATATAAATCCCCCACCTTCTGTTCATCAGAACCCGGCGCATTATTCCCCGCAGCAGATTGTTCAATAATTGTTTTCACGGCGGCCTGGGACTGCTCATGCAGCATATATGTCGTACCAAAGCTCGCCTTGTCATCCGGAATGACAAACTGGTCGAGCCATGCGCCGTTAACATAGGCAAAGAAATCATCGCCGGGCTTCACGGCTTTATTCATATTTTCCGTTAGCACGCCAGAAACAAGTGGTTCGGCAGTATTTTTCTCTTCGGCTTGCTCTGTGGAACAGGCTGATAATAATGCCACCGCCGCAACCATGCCCATATATTTAATTCCCGTATAAAGTCTCATTTAGTCTTTCTCCTGAGCGATAGAGGTTATTTATCATGCAGCTTGTTAATTTGTTCCTGCATAGCGGCCAATTGCGCCTGAAGGTCAGTCAATTGGTCATTATTTGGCCCAGAACTTGAGCTCTTGCTCACATTCTTTTCATGCGGCCTCGTCTGTTGGTCTGGTTCTTTTGCCTCTGCTGCCGCCTCTTTGCCGCCCCGGCCTCTGCCAAAAGGTAAAAACATCGACATGGACTGTTCAAAAATAGCCATATTCTGCTTTGCCATTTCCTCGAAAGGTTTTAGGGGCTGCATGGGGATGCCGGATTTTGCGAGATTTTCTTCAAAGTAATTCCGAAATTTTTCCTGATTTTCTGCCAAAGCTGACATGCTACTGTCCAAATAGTCCGGCACAACTTTTTGCATGCCGTCGCCGTAAAAAGCGATCAACTGCCGCAGGAATTTTACTGGCAAAAGGGTCTCGCCCTTGCTTTCTTCCTCAAAAATAATCTGCGTTAATACGGAATGGGTAATGTCATCTCCGCTTTTGGCGTCTATGACAATGAAATCATCATTTTTTTTTACCATCACCGCCAAATCATCCAAGGTGACATAACTGCTGCTATCGGTATTATATAATCGCCTGTTTGCATATTTTTTGATGATAATCTGCTCGCCATCCTGTCTGGTCTTTTTTCCCATACCGCTCACCTTCTAAATTTTCATTCATTTTAAACTAACCATATCACGCTAAAATGCTGCAGAGCGCAAGAGAAAATGCTGCGCAACAATAAATAAATGCGATAAAAGAAATATTTACTTCAATTATTCACATTTAAGGGTATATTCCACCCATGCCAAAGCAAAAAAATACCCCTGATAAAATAACGGGCCTTCCAAAGAATCTGGCAAAGAATCTGGCAAATGATCCGGCAAATGGCCTGAACCAAATTGCCGAACGCTATCTGGATTTATGGCAGGATAACGTCCGGCTCTGGGCCAGAAATCCTGACAACAGTGATCCAGACACCCTTGATAAATGGGGCGCAGAAACCGCCCAAGATAAAAAATGATCGAACGAAAATCCATCCTGATCAATTTTTTCGGCCTGATCAATTCTTTCGGCCCAATCATACCTGCAGCATTGCCCCGCCTCTAAGCGCAGAATGCTCTAGGATTCCATATCGTTTGACAGGGTCTTCTAAATATACTATGTTACATTATCACATTACATATAGGGGTAGTGTTTCATGCCAGATAAAACTCAGCTCAAAAACATCATCATTGACAGACATGTCATTCAGCGATCGTCATTCTTAGCGCATACTTCATAAAAACTGCTTCAGAATATCTACATGGCGCAAAAGCTGCGCCATGAGGAAATCTATTACCGTTTTTAAATCGTAATCTTAGGAGACAATCATGATCAAAAGATATTCCGCCTCAGTTGCAGGGGCATTTGCCATTACCTTTTCTTTGTTCTTAGGCATGAATTACCTTGTTGCGCCGGAAAGGGCCGAAAAGCCGGAAGTCAAAAAATATGTGCCGTTTGAAATTGGCAAGGTCCGCGAGGCCACAGACATTCGCCAGAAAATTAAAATGCCCGATAGGATCGCCGATCCAATTGAGCCCATAAATATACCAAGCCCCCATGATGAGACCACGACAAAAAATGTCATAAACCCAAACACCTATACAGGCCCAAAACCAACCTCAAAATTCAAACCAGCAGGGATCGGTCTTTCCAATGGGGATATCCAGCCTTTACGAAAATTTGCCCCCGCCTATCCGCGCACGCAAGCCTCAAGGGGGATCGAAGGCTATGTAATCGTTCAATTCACGGTGAATAAAAAGGGCGCGGTTGAGAATATTGTCATCGTCGAATCCACCAATTCTGGCTTTAATAAAAATTCAATGCGGGCGGTGAGTAAATATAAATATAAACCACGCGTCATCGACGGCGTAGCCGTAGAAGTACACAATGTTATGGAAAAAATCAGCTTTAAACTGGAAACAAGTTAAGGAAATTTAGATTTATTTTTAAAAAGTCAAGCCTTATAGTTGTTACATGACGGATGAAAAACCACATGACGATTCTCAACAGATCAGAAACGGGCCTAAACCTCTGGGCTTGCATGTATCCAGCGCAATGCAGAATTGGGCTGGCGCAGCGGCGGCCTTTCCTTTGTTTCATCTGGGCGGCTTACAGATCCATCCCGACCTGAAACCAGACGCTGATGACCTGCTTAGAGACATGGCCCCATATGATCTGGAAAAATTGCAGATCATAATCATGCAAANGGCGCAGGCAAGACTTGCGGGTACGCTGGCCGGAATCACCCGCTATCAACAGCATCCCTTCCAGAGGCGGGTCACGCCCGCTGCGTTATTTGACAAAATTGGCACCACCGAAATCAGAGACTATGGCCAGGMCGTAAAAAAAGATGCCCCCATCGCCCTTGTCGTTCCGTCACTGGTCAATCCGGCCTATATCCTYGACCTCGCAGAAGATCAYAGTTTCATGCGCAGATTGGCCGCCCGGAATATCCATCCCTATCTCATAGATTGGGCCAATCCCGSARCAGAGGAGAAGGCATTTGGGCTGGAAGATTATATCCTGCAGCGCCTGATCCCCGCAATCCACAARATACGGCAGCRCCATCCTGCCAGRAAAATTCACCTGATTGGTTATTGTATGGGCGGCAATCTATCCCTCGCAGCGGCCCAGATATTACAATCTGAAAATGTCATCAAAAGCCTGACCCTTATCGCCACGCCATGGGATTTTCATGCGGGTCAGCCMGCGCATATGTCAAATTTATTAGATTATTTCCTTAAGACGATAGTTTCCGGCCAAAATGCACGGGCCATCCCCATGGATATTCTGCAACTGTTTTTCTTCAGTCTGGATCCCACATTGTCAGATCGGAAATTTCGGAAATTTCGGAAATTTTCTGGGCCAAAAGCAGAAGATATGCGGCATTTTATTGCCATTGAAGATTGGGCAAATGACGGCGCGCCTCTTGCTATGCGGGTCGCCCACGATTGTTTGTTCAAATGGTATCAGAAAAACCAGACTCAAAATGACTGCTGGCAGATCGGCGATCATGTGATTGACCCCGGAAAACTTATCCTGCCCGGCCATATCATCACCCCGAAAGCCGATCGTATTGTTCCTGTTGCATCTGCGATGGCGTTGCAGGAAAAATTACCGCACTTCACCCATACCAGCGAAAAAGGCGGCCATGTCACCATGATCGCAGGGAGGAAGAGCAGCGCAATTTTATGGGATAAAATAGCCTATTATTTAAAATAATACTACAAAATATTAGCATTAAATGTAACTATTGCAAAAAAAAGCCTTGTGTTTTATATAATCCTCCCATAGAAAATAACCTCATAAAACGGCGGGTAAGTTTAATTTGCTATTTCATGGTGCGGTGCGGTACTATAGGTCAAATTTATGAATGGGTCATCTGAAAATTTAAGGAAAAAAACATGACTGAAGTTGCTATTATCGCTGCCCTCCGTACCCCTATTGGATCTTTTAACGGTGCCTTAAGCGGCGTCCCTGCCCATTATCTGGGGGAGGTTGTGATTAAAGCTTTGCTCGCCGAAACGGGTGTCGCTCCCGAAGATATTAATGAGGTCATTCTGGGTCAGATATTAACCGCAGGCGCGGGGCAAAATCCTGCGCGTCAGGCGGCGATCAATGCCGGTCTTCCCGTTGAAACAACAGCGCTTGGTATTAATCAGCTCTGCGGTTCAGGGCTTCGGACTGTTGCTTTTGGCTATCAGGCCATCATGTGCGGTGATGCGGATATTGTCATTGCCGGCGGTCAGGAAAGCATGAGCCAGTCCCAGCATTCAGCCTATCTGCGCGGCGGCTATAAAATGGGTTCCGCAGAATTTAAAGACACCATGCTTTGGGATGGTCTTACGGACGTATTCGGCGGAACTCATATGGGCATTACCGCAGAGAATATTGCTGAACAATGGCAGATATCCCGCGAGGCTCAGGATCAATTCGCCGCAACATCACAAAATAAAGCCGAAGCGGCACAGGCCGCCGGGAAATTTGAAGATGAAATCGTGACCGTAACCATTAAAAACCGTAGAGGTGATGTGGAAGTGTCCGAAGATGAATATATCCGTAAAGGCGTAACGGTAGAGGGATTGGCTGCCATGCGGCCCGCCTTCAAAAAAGACGGCACCGTAACAGCGGCCAATTCAAGCGGCATTAATGACGGCGCCGCTGCCGTCATGCTCATGTCTGTGGAAGAAGCCAAAAAACGCGGCCTCAATCCGCTCGCCATCATCAAATCCTGGGCCACCGCAGGCGTTGATCCTTCCATCATGGGTATTGGCCCCGTCCCTGCCAGCRAAGCAGCTCTTGAAAAAGCCGGATGGACCATGGATGATCTCGATCTGATTGAAGCCAACGAAGCTTTCGCGGCCCAGGCCTGCGCGGTTGGTCAAGACCTTGCCATTCCAGCGGACAAACTGAATGTTAACGGCGGCGCTATTGCCATCGGCCATCCCGTAGGGGCCAGCGGCGCGCGCGTATTAACCACCTTGCTTCACGAAATGAAACGCCGGGACGCCCATAAGGGCCTTGTAACATTATGCATCGGCGGCGGTATGGGCGTTGCCATGTGTGTTGAACGACCATAATGGTCAAATTCCAATAATCAACTGATAAGGGTATAAAAACTATGTCTAAAGTCGCACTCGTCACTGGGGGAACCCGCGGAATCGGTGCCGCCATTTCCATCGCCTTAAAAGATGCCGGTTATACGGTGGCGGCCTCTTATGCGGGCAATGATACTGCGGCAGCAGGGTTTAAAGACGCTACGGGCATTCCGGTTTATAAATGGGATGTGGGTGATTTTGATGCCTGCGCCAAGGGTGTGGCCAATGTGGTTCAGGAATTGGGCGCGGTTGACATTCTCATCAATAATGCCGGCATCACCCGCGACACCAGTTTGAGCCGAATGACAAAGGAGATGTGGGATGCGGTCATGGACACCAACCTTGGGTCCAACTTTAATATGTGCAAGGCTGTCTATGACGACATGAAGTCAAATAAATTTGGCCGTATTGTCTGTATCAGCTCCATCAATGGCCAGAAAGGCCAAATGGGTCAGATTAATTATTCCGCTGCCAAAGCCGGCACGATCGGCTTTGTCAAGGCATTGGCTCAGGAAGGCGCACGGTACAATATTACCGCAAACGCCATCGCGCCGGGATATATCGCGACAGAGATGGTTAAGGCCGTACCAGAGGAAATTGTGGCTAAAATCATTAAGGGTATACCTCTTGGACGTCTTGGTGAGGCAGAGGAAATTGCCAATGCCGTCGTTTATCTGGTTTCTGATGGGGCAAGCTTTGTCACGGGTTCCACCATGACCATTAACGGCGGCCAATATATGGTTTAACGTCAATCACCTTTAAAACTATCTGAAAATCCGCTAGCATATCTTATGTTTGGGCCTGCGAAAATGCCTAAGATTATATATGAGAGCGGATTTTATGTATCAGGATATTGTTAAACTGCGGTTTTTTTATGATACGCCCCTTGGACGGGTTACGCTGCGCTTAATCCAGCGTCAAATCACGGCTTTATGGCCCGACATAAGCGGTATGGATGTTGTGGGCCTTGGGTATACCGCGCCATATCTTGACATATTCCGCAGCCGTGCCAAACATGTGATCAGCATTATGCCGGCCCTTCAAGGGGTCATTCGCTGGCCCCGGCATAACGGTGATATGGAAAGTGATGGGCCTCATGGTTATAAAGGTAATCTGACCGCCCTCGCCCATGACGGAAATCTGCCGCTGATGGATGCGGCCATTGACCGGATATTGGTGATCCATACATTGGAACATACCGAAAACAGCCGTCACCTGCTGCGGGAAATATGGCGCAGCTTGGCCCCCGGGGGCCGCGTTATTATTATTGTGCCAAACCGGCTTGGGCTATGGGCGCGCACAGACCGAACGCCCTTTGGCCATGGCACGCCTTTTTCAACTTTACAGCTCAGGCAGCTTCTGAGCGAGAATATGCTAACCCCGACCCAAACCACATCTGCCTTACATTTGCCGCCCTTTAAGAGCCGCTCATTATTATCCTTRATGACCACATTTGAGGGAACCGGRCAAAGATGGTGGCATAACCTTGCCGGGGCCTTAATCGTCGAGGCAGAGAAACAGATCTATGCCACCGGCCCCAAAATCCAAGCCAGAAAACGCGCGCGCCAGCCCGCCATAGCCGGAAATCATATGGATTCAAAAAATATAACAATTGATTAACTGCCGCTTAAAAAATATATTAGATCTGGTTTCAGTCTCGCAGGTAAAAAATAATGAAAAAGATCCTAATTTCCATCTTGATTCTTCTTGTTGGCGGCGCAATATACTACATCAGCCAACAGAATACGCCGTCTGTCAATAAACGCGGTGGCCCAAGAATCATACTCGTTAAAGTGGCCCCGGTCATTTCAGATATCTTTACAGATTCAATCGAAGCATTGGGAACAACAAAAGCCAACGAATCCTTAAATATCACCGCAACAACCACGGATAAGATTTCCATAATAAATTTCACGGATGGCATGTCTGTCCTGAAGGGTCAAATTCTTGTTGAATTGGTCAGCGACGAAGAAGTCGCCAACCTGCGTTCCGCAAAAGTAAATTTTGACCAACAAAAAAGAGACCTTAAGCGCATCCGGGGGCTGGTAAAGGCACGTACCCTGCCCACAGCCCGGCTGGATGACCAGAAAACCCTGTTTGAAAAATCCAAAGCCGACATTCAGGTGGCAGAGGCCCGCATCCGTGATCGTCAAATCATTGCCCCCTTCGATGGACAGCTCGGCCTGCGTCAAATCAGCCTCGGGTCTTTGGTCACGCCGGGGACAGTGATTACGACACTTGATGACTTATCTACAATAAAACTGGATTTCACGGTACCGGAAGCTTTTCTCGCCGCCTTGAAGAATGGTCAAACGATCAATGCCCTGACCGAGGCCTATCCAGACCGGCAATTCATCGGCACAGTCACCAATATTGGCAGCCGGGTAGACCCCGTATCACGCGCCGTTAGCGTCCGCGCAATGATCGCCAATGATGACAGAAGCCTTCGTCCCGGAATGCTCATGCGTGTCAAGCTTATTAAAAACAAACGCCAGTCCATTATGATTCCGGAAGAGGCCCTTCTCACCTCTGCAGAAAAAAAATATGTCTTCCTCATACAGGACGGCAATTCTGTAAAACAACAGCCTGTTATCATCGGAAGCCGCCGGCCCGGTTCCGTGGAAATTCTGGAGGGTTTGAATATCGGGCAAAGCGTCGTCGTCGAAGGCGGAATTAAACTTCAAGATGGCAGCAARGTTASCATTATAAATTCAGCTATTTCGCCAAAAACATCTCATGATGGGGCCCCCCAATGATCCTGTCCGATATATCCGTTGACCGCCCGGTTTTCGCCACCGTCATCAGTCTTTTGCTTGTTGTCTTTGGCGTTATGAGCTTTATGGATCTGCCGCTTCGGCAATATCCTGATGTCAATCCTCCCATCGTGTCGGTTTCTACCACCTACAGGGGCGCATCGGCAGATATCGTAGAAAGCAAAGTCACCCGCCTGATCGAAGACAGAATAAGCGGCATAGAGGGCATCAAAACCATATCCTCAAACAGTCAGGACGGTCGATCCCGCATCACTATTGAATTTAAGATTAATCGGGATATTGACGATGCCGCCAATGATGTTCGCCAGCGCGTGTCCCGCCTCTTGAACAATCTGCCAGAAGAAGCCGATCCACCAGAAATTACCAAGGCGGACACCAATGACCGGGCCATTATGTGGATCAGGCTGAAATNCAGAMYRWMWSKCSCMYCKASRSMTGGRTKWTYYTKYCAAACGGTTTATCGTGGATCGCTTTTCATCCATAGATGGTGTCGCCCGCATTCAAACCAACACCCGCAGCTATGCCATGCGTGTCTGGCTGGATCGCCAAAAACTGGCGGCGCGGAATGTCACCGTAAATGATGTGGAACGCGCCTTAAGGTCTGAAAATATTGAACTGCCGGCGGGCCGCGTGGAATCCACCGAACGGGAATTTACCGTAAAAATTGAACGCAAATATCAGTCGGCGCAGGATTTTGCACAATTGGTCATCAGTCAAGCCGCCGATGGGCATCTAATCCGGCTCGGCGATGTTGCGAATGTAGAGCTTGGCTCGGAAAATTATCGCAGCGAAATGCGCGGCAATCGTGAATTTATGGTCGGGCTTGGCATCATCAAACAATCCAAAGGTAATGCACTGGACGTTGCCAGGTCCGTAAAAAAGGAAATGGCAAAGATAAATGAAAGCCTGCCAGCCGGTGCCTCCCTTGCAGTTATGATGGATCAATCGGTCTTCATTGAAGCATCAATCAACGAAGTTTATAAGACCTTTGTCATCGCCATGCTGCTCGTGGTACTGGTGATATATCTGTTTTTAGGCAGCGCGCGCGCCATGTTTATTCCGGCCATTACCGTGCCTGTATCCATCGTCGCCTCCTTCATTCTTCTGAATTTATTCGGCTTTTCCATCAATTTACTAACCTTGCTGGCCCTCATCCTGTCCATAGGGCTTGTGGTGGATGATGCCATATTAGTGCTTGAAAATATCTATCGGCGCATTGATCGGGGGGAGCCGCCCTTGCTCGCGGCTTATTACGGCGCAAGGGAAGTCGGCTTTGCCGTGATTGCCACAACCCTTGTTCTCACGGCGGTTTTTATACCGATCATCTTCATTGAGGGCCAGACAGGACGGTTATTCACAGAATTTGCCATGGCCATGGCCGCCGCCGTGATATTTTCCTCTATCGTTGCCCTGACRCTGACCCCAATGTTATGTTCACGCATATTGCGCAAAGAARGCRGCARTAAYAAATTCCAYARTCAAGGYATGAAAYRSCTTAAAATTGTTGAAACGGCCTATATTTCCGTCTTGAAATATCTTTTCAAAAGGCCTGTCCTTGTTCTTGCAAGCTTAATACCGGTATTGGGCCTTTCCTATATCCTCTTCATAACGCTGCCATCGGAATTCATGCCACTGGAAGATCAGGGCAGATTCTTTGTCATGGTCAAAGGCCCGGAAGGCACCAGTTACAATAATATGAAACGCCACATGCATGATGTGGAAAATGACATGATGTCCCTTATCTCTGAGGGCAAAGCCAAGAATGTACTCTCGCGTATTCCAAGTTTCGGCGTTGCCGCCTCCGTTAATTCAGGTATCGGCATTATTAAGCTAAAAGATTGGAGCGAGAGGGATCAGTCCGCACAAGAAATTCGCGTTGAATTATCGCGCAAGCTCGCCAAACACCCAAATGTGAGAGCCTTCGTCATGATGCCGCGCGGCATTTCGGGCAGCACCGGCAGCCCGGTTCAATTTGTTCTTCAAGGGACGGATTATGCTGAATTGTCGCGTTGGCGTGATGCCATGATGGCGCAAGGCCGGGAATATCCGGGCCTCGTCGGTCTCGACAGTGATTATGAGGCAACCAAGCCTCAATTGCTCGTAGATATTAATATAACAAGGGCCGCAGACCTTGGCGTATCCGTGACCACCATTGGCCGGACACTTGAAACCATGCTCGGCAGCCGACGCGTCACAACCTATATCCAGCGGGGCGAAGAATATCCGGTCATACTTGAGGGAACCAAGGCAGAAAATCAAACGCCAAATGATTTAACCAATATTTATGTCCGGTCCGACCGGACAGGCCTATTGATCCCCTTGTCYAATCTGGTGARSCTRAAAGAAACCGCCAGCCCCCCCGATTTGAAAAGATTTAATCGTATGCGGTCAATCACGCTTACCGCCAACCTTAACGAAGGCTATAGTCTGGGGCAGGCTTTGACATTTTTGCAAGAGACGGGCCGGCAAATATTGCCAAGCCACGCAAATTTCGATTTAAAGGGGGAATCCAGAGATTTCAAAGAATCCGGAAATTCTATTTATTTGGTATTTGCCATGGCACTGGTCACCGTTTTTCTGGTATTGGCCGCACAATTTGAAAGTTTCCGTCATCCCTTTGTTATTCTTTTGACGGTACCATTCGCCATGGTTGGGGCCTTGCTTGGATTATACCTCACCGGGCAGACCATTAATATCTATAGCCAGATCGGCTTGATTATGCTGGTCGGGCTCGCAACCAAAAATGGCATCTTAATTGTTGAATTTACCAACCAGCTTCGTGATCAAGGTGTTGAATTCATGGAAGCCTTGCTGGAAGCTTCCCGTAAAAGGCTTAGGCCAATTATCATGACCTCTTTCACAACTGTGATGGGGTCTGTTGCTTTACTGCTCGGCAGCGGCGCCGGTGCTGAGACACGGTTTGTTTTGGGAATTGTGGTGATATCCGGTGTGGCTATGGCGACTTTCTTCACTTTATTTATCGTTCCCGTGGCCTATCTTGTCATTGCCCGCAATTCTTCATCCCCCAAAGCGGTAAAGAATCTGAGATTGAAAATTGAAAAAACATTTTCTACCAAGAACCCTAAGGTATAAATAATTGTTTATCTGCTTCCTAAATGATACAAAAGTAGTGGACATATTAAACTGTAAAAAATGACAGACCTTATATGACAGTAGCGCAGCATCTCGAAAAGCTCATTGAAGATTTTCAGAATCAACAACCCCTCAGGGTGGGGTCATTGATTATTACGGTTTACGGCGACCTGATCGCCCTGAGGGGCGGCTGCCTATGGCTGGGCAGTTTAATAAATCTGCTGGAACCCTTAGGCATAAATAGCCGTCATATCCGTACCGCTGTCTCCAGATTAAATAAGGATAACTGGATCAGCCCCAAGCAGTTAGGACGAAAAAGCTACTATAGCCTGACCAATTCCGGGCGCCGCAGATTTCAAAATGCCACCCCGCAGATTTATGCCGGGCCGCGTAGTGACTGGCATAAACGCTGGACGATTGTCATACTTCCCGATGATAAAAATATTAATAAAGACCTTGTGATTAAAGAATTAGGCTGGCTTGGCTTTGGCAAAATCAACAAAGGGATTTTGGCACATCCCATGCCGGATATGCAGCCCCTGGAACAAACACTGGATGCCCTCGGCATAAGGAAAGATGTTATAATATTTGATCAGGCCTCACATAGTTTAAGCGCAGACACAGCCTTGGATGTGATGGTCAAGACCTGCTGGAATATGGCAGAATTGAGCGAGAAATATCAGATTTTTCTGGAAAAATACCGCCCTATTCTCCAAGTTCTTTCTTCACTTAACATGAGCCAGAATGCGCCAAGTTCCAAAGAATGCCTGCTCATCCGAATTTTAATGGTTCATGAATATCGCAAAATATTACTCCGCGACCCAAGGCTGCCAGACATGCTAATGCCAGATCATTGGGAAGGCACGGCGGCTTATGAATTATGCCGCGATATATATCAGCTCTTGTTACAAAGATCAGAATATTGCCTCAGCCAGACCATGGAAACAGAGAACGGAAAACTGCCCGTCGCCTCTTCGGATTTTTACTTGCGTTTCGGCGGTTTAAAAGCAAAATAAACTTTGCAATTTCTTTAATTTTTTTATCGCTCAAAAAGATCTTAAAAAAATAATATACTTAAGTGATACAATTTTTCTTGATTTTATAAATTTTATGTTACATATTGGGATTATTACAGATATTAAACAAATACCAACCTGTATTCCCTTTTAATATGAGAGAGGCCCCCAATGTACGGAGACACATCAATACAAAAGCCCATTAAGATTGCAGAGCCCACATCGGCGGAGCAAGCAAGGCTTGAAGAGATTTTCCAACAGAAAATCGACGATGACATTAAAATTGAGCCGCAAGAATGGATGCCTGCGGCCTACCGCAAAACTCTGGTTCGTCAGATGTCACAGCATGCCCATTCAGAAGTAATCGGCATGCAGCCGGAAGGCAACTGGCTAACCCGCGCGCCAAGCCTGCGCCGGAAAGTTATTTTGCTGGCAAAGATTCAGGATGAAGGCGGACATGGCCTTTATATTTATTCTGCGGCGGAAACATTGGGCACCTCCCGCGCTGAAATGATCGAACAGCTTCAAAGCGGAAAAGCGAAATATTCATCCATCTTTAATTACCCGGCCCTCACATGGGCGGATATGGGCACGATTGGCTGGCTGGTTGACGGCGCGGCCATCACCAATCAGGTGGCCTTGTCCCGCGGTTCTTATGGCCCCTATTCCCGGGCCATGATCCGGATTTGCAAAGAAGAGAGCTTTCATCAACGTCAAGGCTATGAGCTTCTTCTCACTCTTTCCAAGGGGACGAAAGAGCAAAAGGAAATGCTGCAGGAATCCGTCAATCGTTTCTGGTGGCCTTCGCTTATGATGTTTGGGCCGAATGATGCCAACTCGCCCCATAGCGCGCAATCCATGAAGTGGAAAATCAAGAAAAAATCCAACGACCAATTGCGGCAGGAATTTATCGATGCCACAGTGCCGCAGGCTGAATTTCTGGGCATTACCCTGCCCGATCCAGCACTGAAATGGAACGAAGAACGCGGTCATTATGATTACGGCGCCATAGATTGGGAAGAATTCGGCAATGTCATTAACGGCAACGGCCCCTGCAACAAACAACGCATAGCCAACCATATCAAAGCCCATGAAGACGGGGCCTGGGTACGCGAAGCCGCCGCCGCCTATGCCGAAAAACAACAGAAGAAACAAGTTGCCTGAATAACAGGCTGGTTGTTTAAAAAATTTAAAAGGATCTCCAAGATGACTAAGCAAACCACAGAAAAAGAATGGCCCCTTTGGGAAGTATTCATCCGCAGTAAAGCGGGATTAGACCATAAACATTGCGGCAGCGTCCACGCCAGCGATGCAGAAATAGCGCTGGAATCAGCCCGTGACGTCTATACCCGCCGCAGTGAAGGCATCAGCATCTGGGTTGTGCCGTCCAACGCCATTACGGCGTCCAAACCAGAAGACAAAGAAAGCCTGTTTGAGCCTGCGGACGATAAAATATATCGCCACCCCACTTTTTATGACATCCCCAAGGGTGCCGGAAAAATGTAATTTTCCTAAAATCTTCAGGAAAAAATATTACAGGAGACTATCAAATGACCGAATTGAATAAAGTAAATGCTCTGGTGCAATATGCTGCACAAATTGGCGACAATGGATTGATCATCGGCCACCGCATGTCCGAATGGTGTTTCCGGGCGCCCTCCATTGAAATGGAAATGGCCTTGATGAATTGCGCCCTTGACCTGATCGGTCAGGCCCGCGAATTATATAGCTATGCCGGCAAGGCGGGCGGCGAAGGCAAAAAGGAAGATGATTTTGCTTACCTTCGTGATGAGCAGGATTTTCGTAATCTGCTTCTTGCCGAAGTGCCAAATGGGGATTGGGGCGATACCATTGTCCGCCTATTCTTCATGAGTGCCTATAATAAGCTGTTTTTTACCGAGCTGGCGAAATCCACAGATGCAGAGCTTGCGGCCATCGGGGCAAAATCCCTGAAAGAAGTCACCTATCACTTGCGTTTCAGCAGTGAATGGCTGATCCGCCTTGGTGATGGTACCGAAGAAAGTCACCGCCGCGCGCAAAAATCCGTTGATGATCTATGGGCCTATACCGGTGAATTATTCACCATGACCGATGCGGAAAATTTACTGCTCGAAGACGGGATATCCGTTRATGTGACCACCATAAAAGCGGGTTGGGATGAATTGGTCAGCCAGATTCTGGATCAGGCCACCCTGTCGGTACCCACCAATAACTGGGCRCAATCAGGCAGCAAATCAGAAGGTCGCCATACGGAGCATTTCGGCTATATCATTACCGACATGCAATATATGCAGCGGCGTTATCCGGGATGTGAGTGGTAAAACCGTGACAAAGGCGCAAAAAAACTTTGACCCCKCCGTGATCTGGGCCATTCTTGAAGAAATCAAGGATCCTGAGATTCCGGTATTGTCAATTGTTGATCTTGGCATCGCACGCAATGTGAAGGATACAGAGAACGGACCGTTGGAAATTGTCATTTCCCCGACCTATTCCGGCTGTCCTGCCATGTATATGCTCGAAGAACAAATCAAAGAAACCCTGACAAACCATGGCTATCCGGATCCGATTGTCACCACACAGCTGTCACCCGCATGGACCACAGACTGGATGACGGCGCAGGGCAAAGAAAAACTTGAAGCTTACGGGATTGCGCCGCCAGAAAAAACAAGCCACAACAAAGCCATGTTATTTGGCGGGCAAAAGAAAATTTCCTGCCCAAGGTGTAAATCTGATAATAGTGAACAAATCAGTGAATTTGGCTCCACAGCCTGCAAGGCCTTATATCGTTGCCTTGACTGCCGGGAGCCTTTCGATTATTTCAAATGCATCTAAATTCAATAATTCAAGGTAAAAAGTAATGCCCGTCTTTCATTCGTTAACGATTTCAGATATTCGGCAAGAAACCGATGATACAGTTTCCATCGCCTTTGATGTGCCGCCCGCACTGCTTGAGGAATATACATATAATGCCGGCCAGTATCTGACCTTGAAAACCATCATTAACGGCGAAGATATCCGGCGGTCTTATTCCATTTGCAGCGGTCTTTTTGACCATGAACTTCGGGTGGCGGTTAAAAAAANTTAAAGGCGGTCTGTTTTCCAGTTTTGCCAATGAGAAACTGAAAAAAGGCGACAATCTTGACGTCATGACGCCCATGGGAAATTTTTTCACGCCTTTGGACAAGGCCCATGAAAAACATTATGTCGGTTTCGCCGCAGGCAGCGGCATTACCCCCTTGATTTCAATTATCCGCACCCTGCTCGCTTATGAACCAAAGAGCGTTTTCACGTTGGTTTATGGCAACAAAAGCCGAAAATCCATCATCTTTCGGGAAGGCCTGATTGATTTAAAAAACAGCTATATCAGCCGTTTTAATATGATCAATATCCTGTCGCGTGAAGATCAGGAGATTGATTTATTTTCAGGCCGTATTAATGGCGAAAAAGCGGCAGAGGTTATGAATAAGCTGCTGCCTTCTTCCGGCGCGGACGAGGTTTATATATGCGGCCCCGAAGATATGATCAATGATGTGTCCGATACACTGCAAAAACGCGGATTAGCCAAAGACAAGATCCATTTTGAACTATTCACCTCACCTTCTGTTGCCCAAGGAACGGGCGCGGATACACAAGATGAGAAATCCGATCTTGCCGGCAAGATGAGCAAGGTTACCGTGATTGTCGACGGTGATGAATTTAATTTTGACCTTGATATGGCCGGCGATAATATTCTGGATTCTGCCCTTGAACAGGGCGCGGACCTTCCCTTTGCCTGTAAAGGCGGGGTTTGCTGTACCTGCCGCGCCAAATTGATCGAGGGCAAAGTCAGTATGGATGTCAATTATTCACTCGAAGAAGATGAAGTCGAAGCCGGATTTATCCTGACCTGTCAATCACATCCGCTGACCGAGAAGATTGTCGTTGATTTTGATGAGCGATAATTCATAACTTTCGCTCAATAGCGTCCCATAAAATCCTGGCGATATCCGTGCCGTCAAAACGGCGGACTTCCTGTATGCCGGTGGGGGATGTGACGTTAATWTCGGTCAGGTAATCGCCAATWACATCAATGCCGACAAATAACAGGCCCAATTCGCGCAATGTGGGGCCTATGGCTTTGCATATCTGGATTTCGCGCTCTGTCATCTCTGTTTTCTGAGCGACCCCGCCCACATGCATATTGGACCGGACTTCGCCCGCCAGAGGCACGCGATTGATCGCGCCGACGGCTTCGCCATCAACCAGAATAATCCGCTTGTCTCCCTGAGAGACTTCGGGCAGGAATTTCTGCACAATGAATGCTTCGGGATAGAATTCCTGAAACATTTCAATCAAGCTATTGAGATTTTGATCATTATGCCGAATTCGGAAAACACCTGCGCCGCCGTTGCCATACAAAGGCTTTACAATGATATCTTTATGCTCTTGGCGGAATTCTTCCACATCCCGCCTGTTACGCGTGATCAATGTCGGCGGCATCAGGTCCAGAAATCGTGTCAGAAATATCTTTTCCGGCGCATTGCGCACCGATGATGGGTCATTTACCACCAGGGTTTTCGGATGGATATGCTCCAGAATATGCGTGGCCGTAATATATCCCATATGAAAGGGAGGGTCCTGACGCATCAAAATCACATCCGCCTCTTCCCCAAGGTCTATTTTGGCCTCTTCGCCAAAAGAAAAATGGTTGCCCATTTCGCGCCTGAGGGTCAGGGCGCGGNCATAGGCCGTTACCCTGCCATCCTGAAAAGACAGGTCATTCACATCATAATGAAATAATTTATGCCCGCGCCTTTCGGCCTCAAGCCCCAAGGCAAAACTGCTGTCGCCGTCTATATCAATAGATTCGATGGGATCCATTTGTAAGGCTACGRTAAGGCTCATATGGTCTTCTTTCTCTTTATTTTTTCTTTATTCTATTTCCGGTAATTTTAAAACATTGGATCTCTTGCTTTCCAGATCCTGTTTGTCCAAATCCAGCAATGTATTTATAACCTGTTGCTCTATCAGGTCATTTTGTTTTATCTTATCAATATTATTCCTGCAATAGGTCAGGCTTTCCCGCGCCGGATCATTTCTTCCGACATGCGCGAGCAGCATGCCCAGTTCATAATGATGTTGTATATCTTCCGGATCAATCAGGACAAGGCGCATTAAAATATTGATCGCCTGCCCAAGGTCGCTCACCTTCAGGCACCTGATTTTAATATTTTCAAGCAGACGAACCAGTATCTCGCGATCCGTAACAGGCTCATAATATTCAGGCTTTAAATCAGAGTTTTTATACTCGGAGCCGTTAAATTCCCGAATCATCTCCCGCAGATCTTTGGCATTCAATATTTTGCCATCGTTGAAGGGATCAATAATCACCTGTCCATCCACGGCGGATGATGCGCCGTAAAGCCGGATCAGGAAATGCTGCGGAAAATTCAGCCCCTCTATCTGCCAGCCCTGACTGCGCGCCGCATGAATATACAGAATGCTCAAAGCCACCGGCAGCCCTTTTCTGCTATCAATGACCGACATGAGGTTGGCATTCTGCAAATCCTCATAAAATTCTTTGTTTCCAGTATATTCGTGGCGCGCATAGAGAACATCGGTTAAGGCCCTGGCCCTGTGCGTCGCGGACTGCGAAGTAATATTCATGCTCTTGAGGTCAAGGGCCAATATCTTCAAATGATGTTCATATTTTTGCAATGAAACGCCCGGCCGATCCAATGAGGCCAGCAATAACGACGCACTTGCCAGATCAGCAATGCCGCCATCCCCGCTCCCCACGGCCTTTAGTTCCGCCGCATAATTTTCACTATTTTCAATCATATCACTATTTCCATCTGCCAGGCATCTGTTACATGGGTTGGCAGACGCCATGGTTCAACCGCCATCACATCAAAACGATAGATATTATCATGATGTCCGTTTTTGGCAATATACCATTCTGCGGCCTTTGATATACGCCTTTTCTGCTTATGGGACAGGGCATATAAAGCATCATGGGTCGTTTTTCGGGCTTTCACCTCTATAAAACAGATCAGATTTCTTTTTTGGGCAATCAAATCAATCTCACCGGATTTACATTTAAATCGGCGGGCAACWATCCGGTAGCCCTTCAAAGTTAAAAAGCAAATAGCCAGCCATTCTGCGCCCTGCCCCCAAAGATAGGCTCTTTTCTTTTTCTGATACGTCTTATCCGTCATTTATTTCCTGATATTTTCAAGGCCCGCTCATATACCTGTTTGCGTTTGAGGCCCAGACTATAGGTAACCGCCGCCACCGCCTCTTTCACCGATAAATTCTCCAGTGCTTTGGTCAAGGCATCATCAAGCTTATCTATGGTGACCTCTGTTTCGCCGGCTGGCCCGATGACAATAACAATTTCACCCTTTGGCCGGTCATTTTGATCATAATATTCCACAAGTTCGGCAAGGCTGCCCCTTCTGACTTCTTCAAATAATTTCGTCAGTTCCCGGCAAACCGCAGCCTCCCGATTACCAAGCACATCCAATATATCCTTAAGGCAGCCTTTCAATCGTTTGGCGGATTCGTAAAAAATCAAGGTTGCCTTGACCGAAGCCAGCTCGGCCAGACYTTTGCGGCGCGCCTGTATCTTATTGGATAAAAATCCGGCAAACATAAACCGGTCCGTGGGCAAGCCCGCTGACGTCAGGGCGGCGAGGATGGCGCTTGCCCCGGGRATACTGCTCACAAAATGGCCGSCKTCCCGCGCYTCTTTCACCAGATGATAGCCCGGGTCAGATATRAGCGGCGTYCCCGCATCACTRACCARMCCCACGATTTGYCCGGCCTCAAGACGTTCCAGCAATTGCGGCAGGACTTTTTTCTCGTTATGATCATGATATGAGATTGTCGGCGTCCTTACCTCAAAATAGGCCAGGAGCTTGCCGGTCACTCTGGTATCTTCACAGGCAATGATATCAGCCTGTTCAAGGACAGCCTTCGCCCGGTACGTCATATCCCCCAGATTACCAATGGGGGTCGAAATAATATATAATCCCGGCAGGACTTTTTTGGTTTTTTCGACTTTTCTGCTCAACGCATCATACCCTTGCCATAYTTTTTTATCATATTTCTATTTATGGTATAAGCATAAGTGTATTACAAAGACTATGTAAGAAAAAAACAGAGAAAACGAAAAACTATTTCGAGGCGACTTTTAGTGAAATACTTTAGCCTAAAATATTTGGCATTAATATTCATTGCCCTTGGCTTAACAGGTTGCGGCGGCGGGGCAGGACCCGTGGTTCGTGATGCCGCGCAGCTTCCGCAAGTCCCTGTGATTGAAAGACAGGATATGGCGGAAGAGGCCCGTGAGGCCCGCGCCGAAATTCGTCTTGGGCTGCTCCTGCCGCTCACCGGGCCGGACGCGGCCATTGGCAAGGCGCTTTTTAATGCGGCCACATTGGCGCTGTTTGATTCCCGTGACCAACGGCTGGTTCTGGTGCCTTTCGATACAAAAGGCACGGCAGAGGGCGCGGCAGAGGCCATGACGCAGCTTTTGGCACAGCAACCCGATATCATCATCGGGCCATTATTCTCCCACTCTATAACGGCCATTAAACCCATGGCACAAAACGCCGGGGTTAATGTCCTTGGTTTTTCCAGTGATCATAGCGTTGCAGGTGATGGTGTCTTTCTGCTTAATTTCAGAATGGAAGAACAGATCGAACGGGTTATCCGCTATGCCTCAGATCAGGGTTACGCCAAATTTGCCGCCCTTGTACCGGAAACAACCTATGGTACCCGCGCATTGGAAATATTTGGCAAAAGCGTTACACGGCAGGAACGTGAACTGATTTCTGTTGAATATTATCCCGCCGATAGCGGAAAACTGGTGGCACCGGTAAAAAATATTGCCAAATMYWWTSRCYRCMSWAGCNAGATATATGCGCGAGATAGAATTTCTGGAGAATCTTGGCGAAGAAGATGATCTGGCGCAGGAAATGCTGGATGAACTTAAAAATATAGAAACCATCGGCGGCGTTGAATTTGATGCCATTCTCTTACCCGAGGGCGGGGCCATGCTGACCACGCTTGCCGCCTGGGTCTCCTATTATGAAATAGATCCGGCAAAAATCAAAATCCTCGGCACCGGACTTTGGGACGATAGAATGCTCTTTTTTGAGCCACAGCTTTACGGCGGCTRGTTTGCCGCGCCCGATCATTCCGCCGCCAATATTTTTTTAGGTCGCTACCAGCGAATATATGAACAGGACGCCCCGCGCCTGATCACCCTGTCCTATGATGCGGTTGCCTTGGCCGCGACCCTTGTCCGGCATGAAAAAAATCCTGATTTTACTGAAAAGACCCTCACGGATGAAAATGGATTTTTCGGTATCGAGGGTCTGTTCCGCTTTACYCKGGCAGGATTGATTGAGCGGGGCCTTGCGATCTATGAAGTGGGCCCGAAAGAATTTACCGTCATTGATCCCGCRCCGGAAAACTTCATTGAACGGGAYTTAGCCTTATCTATAAATGAGGTTAATGTGCCAGAATTTGAGCCAGCAGACTATTCAGAAGAGGCCGCCCTTGCGGCGTTGCCCGCAAGTGATACCCCGATTGATACCCCGATTGATACCCCGATTGATAAACGCCCTTTTCCATATAACCCAGTTCAAAAAGACGCTGCAAATAACTTTGATTGATAAATTTATCAATTTTTTGACCAATGCGTTTTTCAAATGATTTCAGATCAATACCGCTGGTCAAGCGCAGGCCCATCATGATCATTTCTTCAGCCCTCATCTGCACCGTCAAAAAATCTTTCTGAGCGGTAGCATGGCCCTGAGTCACCGCATTATCAAGCCATTTTTCCGGACTTCTGTCCTGACAAAAACTATAAATCTCACCGTCCATTTCCAGCCGCCCATGGGCGCCGGGGCCGATGCCGATATAATCCGCATAATGCCAATAGGTCAGGTTATGGCGGCTTTCYTCACCCTTGCGGGCATGGTTGKAAACTTCATAGGATGGCAGGCCATGGGCATCGCATACAGCCTGCGTCAGGTCATACATATCCGCCGATAAATCCTCGCCGGGCAAAATAATCCGGCCCTTGGCACGGTCGGTGTGAAAGGCGGTGCCGCGCTCTATGGTCAATTGATAGAGCGACAAATGCCCCACGGCCATGGTCAGAGCCTCTGTCAATTCTTTTTCCCAATCACCAAGGCTCTGCCCCATGCGGGCATAGATCAAATCAAAACTGGATCTTTTAAAATATTTCTGTGATAAATCAATGGCTTGACGGGCCTCTTTCATATCATGTTCGCGGCCCAAGGCTTTCAGGTCGGCATCATTCAGGGCCTGAATGCCCAGAGATAATCGATTGATGCCTGCCGCTGAGAAATCCCTGAATTTACCGGCCTCGACACTTGTGGGATTGGCTTCCAGCGTGATTTCAACATCAGGGGCCATGGCCCAGTTCTGCGCGATTCTATTCAACAGCTTTTCAACCAGACCAGCGGACATAAGTGATGGTGTCCCGCCGCCAAAAAATATACTTGATATATTCCGCTCTCCCGATAATTTCCGGTAATGGTCGAGCTCTTTCATAAGTCCATCCGCCCATATATCCTCATCAATGACCCCGCGCACATGGCTGTTGAAATCACAATAAGGGCATTTGGACAGGCAGAAAGGCCAATGGATATACAGGGCCAGATTATCCATGGTGATATTCTTACGCAAAACAGGCCTTGATCAGTTTTTTAAATGCATCCGCGCGGTGGCTGATATCATGCTTGCGGGCTGGGGCCATTTCACCAAAGGTAATGTCATAGCCATCCGCTTGAAACATGGGATCATAACCAAAGCCATTCTCCCCTCYTATAGGCCAGACCAGCGTGCCATTGACCCGGCCTTCAAAGGAGGCCGTATGGCCCTCTGGATAATCTGCGCAGGGCGGCCATGCGAGGGTCAAGACGCAGATAAAATAAGCCTCGCGCGAACCGCTCACTTTTTGCAATTCTTCTTCAAGCTTGGCCATGCCATAGACGAAATCACGCTGGCCGGTTTCGGGGTTTAAGGCCCATCTTGCCGAATATATGCCGGGCTTGCCGCCCAACGCGCGCACCACAAGGCCGCTATCATCGGCAAGAGCCACCAATCCTGATAAGTTTGCCGCGCTTTTTGCCTYGATTTCTGCATTGGCGATAAAGCTGCCCCCATCTTCGACGGGTTCCGGCAAATCAAGATCAGCCGCAGAAAYRKYWTYRACKMMMTMRKRCNKSYATSWRKRYGKSWRTWYSYSKSRSYWYGNYGWSWKTRTGACTGGCCACCACCAGTTTATCTGCGTTAAATTTGCGCATTTTAAAGACCCAGAGCCTTGTTTTGAAGCTTCACCAATTGATCAACACCGATCCGTGCCAACCGCATCAGGCGCAAAAATTCTTCCTCGGTAAAGGGATGCTCTTCTGCTGTGCCCTGAATTTCAACGATCTTGTTATCGCCGGTCAGCACAAAATTCGCGTCCGTTTCTGCGGCGCTATCCTCATCATAATCAAGATCAAGGACGGGCGTCCCCTTATAAATGCCGCAAGATACCGCCGCCACCGGCGTTTTTATTGGCAGGCTGTCCAGTTTGCCATCCGCGATCATTTTCTGGAAACATTGCACCATGGCCGCATAAGCCCCGGTGATCGACGCCGTACGGGTGCCGCCGTCCGCCTGCAGGACGTCACAATCAAGACGTATCTGACGCTCGCCCAGTTTCTCCATATCAACAACCGCGCGCAGCGACCGCCCGATGAGCCTCTGGATTTCCTGTGTTCGGCCAGATTGCTTGCCTCTTGCGGCTTCGCGGCCCATGCGGCTGTGGGTTGACCTTGGCAGCATACCATATTCAGCCGTGACCCAGCCCTTGCCCGTATCGCGCAGAAATGGCGGGGCCTTATCTTCCAGGGTTGCCGTACATAATACATGGGTATCGCCAAATTTAATCAGGCAAGATCCTTCGGCATGTTTGGAAAATCCCATTTCAAGGGTGACATCGCGTAATTGGTCATTGGTWCGGCCTGAAGGGCGCATATATTCTCTCCTGATAAATCTGTTTTCACTATAGCCCCCTTCTAACCTGTTGCCGGCTTTAAGGAAAGAAAATTTCCTCAATCTTTTTATCAAACAGGCCTGCCATACTAAAGGCAAGCGGTAGGCTAGGGTCATATTTCCCATTTTCAATGGTATTAATAGTCTGGCGGGATACGCCCAGCAATTCCGCCAGTTGCGCCTGTGACATTTTTCGTTCAGCCCGAAGAACACGTAATCTGTTTTCCATCATCGTTTCTCCTGCACCCTAATATATCCCGCAACCATCTATGCCATACCGACGACGCAGGATGGCAAAAACTATAAAATAAAGCGGACAGATTATCGAAGCCGCCACAAAAATATCCGGCTGGGGCAGGCCCACATTCATCAACAGCCCGTAGCTAAGGCCAGAGAAGATAACAATCAACAATGTAATCACCGCACTTTCACCGTATAATTTCCGCATCAATTCATCACTTCTTCTGGCGAAATTTACAACGGATCGAATGATAAAATATATCGGAATCAAGGGGCCAATGGCCAAGGGATAGGCCCAGACTGTATCTTTTAAGTCTTTCAGGAAATATACAGACCCGAAGATCATTACCATATAGATCACCGCTATCGGGATGACCTCTCTCATATATTTCTTGTGGCTCAGTTTTTCTTTCTCAGTTAAATTTGTCATGTTCACTCTCCTATGTCCGATACCTGAAATTGGCAAATAACCAGCATATGAATATCACGCCATTGATGACCATTGTCCAGACCCAACCGGGCTGCGGGGGCAAGTCAAACCTGTATTCCAGCATGCTGTATATATACGTCCCGCCAATAATGATGCTGATCGCCCAAAATCCCATGAGCTGGCTCTTTCTGGCCTCAAACTCATCAAAATAGTTTTTGAAATAACGCCAGCTAAAGGCCGCCATCGTCACAATGAACGATATGGCCAATATATCCACGGTCAGCWGCAGATTTGGATTCTCTGACCAGAATTGCGGGTTATCCGTTATTTTTTCCCAGTTGGTTCCAAAAATATATCCTAAAACGCYACAGATTATAGCCGCCATTGCGATCATAGCCTGTATGGTTTTATCGCCTAAAAAAGGAAATAAATATGTCATTATGTTCTCTTTCATGCTTTTTCTCCTAAATTTAAAATCAATATCAATATGTCAACTTTCCTTTACATAAACGGGCATAATATTAATGTCAAGCTTATTTGACATTTTGTCGTATTATCCTGACATTTTCACTATTTTTCAGCGTTACGTTGAAATTCACGACCATAGCCCCTACATTTAGATTTGAGAAAAAAATGTTGATTGAAGAATTAAACCAGAGGTCGCGGACCATATTCCGGCAGATTGTGGACACCTATCTCCTCACAGGTGAGCCCGTGGGCTCGCGCACCCTCAGTCAAAAGCTGAATAATCCCCTGTCCCCCGCGAGCATCCGTAATGTCATGTCCGATCTGGAAAATAGCGGCTTGATATTCTCGCCCCATAAATCTGCGGGCCGGATTCCAACGAATGCCGGCCTCAGGCTTTTTGTTGACGGCATGCTGGAGATGGGCAACCTCACCCATCAAGAACGCACCAATATTCGCGTTGAATGTCAGGAGAATGGCGATAACATAGAAGATATGCTCAGCCGCGCCACAACAATGTTATCTGGCCTGTCCCAATGTGCGAGCCTTGTGATTGCGCCCAAAAATGATTTCCCTTTAAAACATATAGAATTTGTTTTTTTAAGCCCGGGGCAAGCATTGGTGGTCATGGTGAATGAGGGCGATGATGTGGAAAACCGCATCATTAATATTCCCCTTGGCCTGACCCCCACCGCCTTGACCCAAGCCGGAAATTATCTGAATGCACGGCTCGTCGGGCGTACTTTTGACGAGGCAAAACAGCAGGTCGATCTGGAATTAAAAAATCAGCAGGCCRAATTGGATAATCTGACCCAATCCGTTGTAGAACAAGGACTGGCCGTATGGAGCGGCAATCAAAATGCCTCGGATAAAGCGGCGCAAAGCAATTTAATCATCAGGGGACAGTCAAAACTACTGGATGATCTGGGGGCGATTAATGATCTGGAACGCATCCGCCATCTTTTTAAGGATCTGGAGAATAAAAAGGATCTCGTGAAGCTTCTGGAGAATGCCCGGGAKGCCGAGGGGGTGAGAATTTTTATCGGTTCTGAAAATAAACTCTTTTCCCTTTCCGATTCTTCTGTTATCGCTTCCCCCTATATGGACGGTAAAAATAATATACTGGGCGTGATCGGGGTCATTGGCCCCACAAGACTGGATTATGCGCGGATTATCCCGCTTGTGGATTATACCGCCAAGGTAATTGGCAAAAWKWTWTRAMWKCYRAGRWRWWWNNNAAAATGAYAKRMAMWMMWRRSWAWKTKGMAAAMWRMKATGWAMAYCMWGRWWMWKRRCAAAATGATATAAACGCCAAGGTAATTGGCAAAAATTTATAACATCTGAGAAGTAAAAAATGACAGACAATAATGACAATGTTGAAAACAACGATGTAAATCCTGAATCAGAAAACCCTGAATCAGAAAATATTGAGAATGACATTCCTGAAAATACCGGGTCTGAGGCACCGGAAGGACGGCAGGAAGATGACAGACTTGCCGCCGCCGTCACGGAAATCGCCGATTTAAAAGACCGGCTTCTGAGAGCCGTTGCCGAGACGGAAAATCTGCGCAGACGCGCGGATCGGGAAAAGGCCGATGCCGCGAATTATGCCATGACCGCCTTTGCCCGTGACTTGCTGAGTGTCGGAGATAACCTGCGCCGCGCTCTGGACAGTATTCCCGCAGATACCGATCTTGGCGACAATGCCAAAACACTGGTTGAAGGCATCGAAATGACCGAACGCGAGCTGCTCAACATGCTGGAGCGTCACAATATTAAAAAGATCGACCCCATGGGCGAAAAATTCAGCCACGCCCTGCATCAGGCCCTGTTTGAAGTGCCCGATACCGGCAAAGAAGACGGCACCATTGTACAGGTCATGCAAGTGGGTTATGTCATTAAAGACCGCCTGCTGCGCCCCGCCATGGTCGGCGTCGCCAAAGGCGGCTCCACAGAAAAGGTCGAACGTGTGGACACGAAAGTATAGGCGGCGAAACTTATATATTATTTCTGCCATTCCTGCTTCCTGTCTTTCCTGCGAAGACCATACCCCATTCCCGTCATTCCTGCGAAGGCCATACCCCATTCCCGTCATTCCTGCGAAGGCCATACCCCATTCCCGTCATTCCTGCGAAGGCAGGAATCTAATCCTCTGATAAAAATGGATTCCTGCCTTCGCAGGAATGACTGAAAGAGGGGGGCAGGAATGACTGAAAGAGGGGGCAGGAATGACGGGAAGAGGGGAACAGGAATGATGAAAAGGGGGCAAGAATAACGATGGAGAAATGCTATTAATGAGCTGGCATATCCCCTACCCCCGTCCCCGGTAAGTCGGAACGCCCTGATCGGGGATCCAGATATTTTCGGGGGGCTTGCCGGTTTGGAAGAAGACGTCGATGGGAATGCCGCCTCTGGGGTACCAATAGCCGCCGATACGCAGCCATTTTGGCTTTAATTCTTGCGCAAGCCTTTCACCGATGCCAACCGTGCAGTCTTCGTGAAAGGCGGCATGATTGCGGAAGGATTGCATGAATAATTTCAACGACTTGCTTTCCACCAGATAGTCATCCGGCACATAATCAATGACCATATGGGCAAAGTCGGGCTGGCCGGTCACCGGGCAAAGCGACGTAAATTCCGGGCAGGTGAACCGCACGAAATAATCAGAGTTGGGGCGCGGGTTTGGCACCCTGTCCAATTTGGCCTCTTCGGGATTTTCCGGGGCCTTAATGTCTTTACCGAGCTGTGACAGGCCCTTATATATATCTTTGGTCATCATATTCCTGTGATCATCTGTTGCATTGCTTAATAATGATTATAGTATTTTTTAGCCAAAGTCATTATTGACTTTTTAATCTCTTAACGCTAAACATCGGCATTATGACACAGACAGCCTCTTCACGAATGCCAAAGATGCGAATTATGACCCCGGTTCTTAAATAGAACCGGAAAAATTGCCTTGTGACCAAAAGGCAACGTCCAATTTGATCTATCATTTTTGTTAAGAGGAGCGCGTGACATGTCCACGCCCGTTGAATTACCCCCCGTTGAATTACCAAAAAGAAACCTGCCGCCCATCACTGTCCATTATGCTATCATCGCCGATGCTCATCCGGGAGCGCTGCCACGTGTTTTAGAGCTTTTTGCCCTGCGTAATATTACCCCCGATCTGGTAAAGGTCAGGAAATATAGCAAAAGCTCTTATCATGACGGCAATTTGAGCATTGATATTCATGTGACGGGCCTGAGCCCAAAAGAACAGGATATTATCCGCCRTAAACTTGGCGCGCAGATTTCTGTTCAGAATGTCCGCGAAGAAATATTACATATAAACAAGCGCGCCAAACTTGCTTCCTGAGGACAGGCTCCTTATATTTAATTTTATAGAATTAAACAGGATCAAATATATGGATATTAAAAACGGCTTTATTGGCACCATCGGCAATACGCCCTTGATTAAGCTCGAAAAAGCATCAGCCGAGACGGGCTGCACCATATTGGGCAAAGCAGAGTTTTTAAACCCCGGCGGATCAGTCAAGGATCGGGCCGCGCTCTATATCATTCGTGATGCCGAAGAAAAAAGACTGCTCAAACCCGGCGGCGTGATCGTTGAAGGCACCGCAGGGAATACGGGAATCGGCCTTGGGCTTGTGGCCAATGCCCTTGGCTATCGTACGGTGATTGTTATGCCGGATACCCAGTCACAGGAAAAGAAAGACATGCTGCGGCTCTGCGGCTGCGACCTGCGGCTTGTGCCCGCCAAGCCCTACCGCGATCCGGATAATTATGTGCGCTATTCAGGCCGGCTGGCCGAAGAGCTGGCGGCAACCGAAGAAAACGGCGCCATCTGGGCCAATCAGTTTGACAATATCGCCAACCGCCGCGCCCATTTTGAAACCACTGGCCCGGAAATCTGGGATCAGACGGACGGAAAAATAGATGCCTTCACCTGCGCTGTCGGCACCGGCGGATCATTGGGCGGGATTTCCATGGCCCTGAAAGACCGTAACAAAGACATCAAAATCGTCCTTGCCGACCCCATGGGAGCTGCCCTCTATAATTTCTACAAACACGGCGAATTAAAAGCCGAGGGATCGTCCATCACCGAAGGCATCGGACAAGGCCGCATCACCGCAAACTTAAAAGATGTGATCGTTGATGATGCCTATCAAATTCCCGATGCCGAGGCATTGACTGTTATTTTCGACCTGCTGAAACACGAAGGCTTATGCCTTGGTGGCTCATCCGGCATCAATGTTGCCGCCGCCATTCGCCTTGCCCGTGATATGGGGCCGGGTCATACGATTGTAACATTACTCGGCGATTATGGCACCCGTTACATGAGCAAGATATTTAATCCGGAATTTTTAAAACAACAGGGCCTGCCTTATCCCGACTGGTTGTAATATATTGCCCTTAAAAAACGCGCGCCTGTAAAATATACTAGCAAAACATACTAAAGGAACACATCATGCCTGATAAAAGCCCCGCACTCGTCTCCACCGAATGGCTGGAAGAACATTTATCCGCCCCGGATATCAGGATTGTCGATGCCACATGGCACATGCCCGGCAGTGACCGTAATGCTCGCGCAGAATATGGCGAAGCCCATATTCCGGGGGCGGTTTTCTTTGATATTGATGAAATATGCGACTTGGATAATCCCCTGCCCCATATGCTGCCCAGCCTTGAAAAAATGTCCAGCCGCATGCGAAGCCTGGGCATTGGTGATGGCAACAGGGTGATTGTCTATGACAATAGCGACGTGCGCAGCGCCGCCCGTGTCTGGTTCATGTTAAAAGCTTTTGGTCTTTGGGATGTGGCCATTCTGGACGGCGGCTTTCAAAAATGGAAAAATGAACGTCGCCGGATAGAAGATATCCCGCCCATCCCGCGCCAGCGGCATTTCACGGCCCGCTTTAACACTACGAAACTGCGCGACCTTGACCATATGATGGCAAATCTTGATCATAAAAAAGAGCAAGTGGTTGATGCCCGCGCCYCKGGGCGTTTTCAAGGCACCGAKCCWGAACCCCGCGAAGATATGAAATGCGGCTCTATTCCGGGCAGTTACAATGTTTTCTTCAGAAATTTACTCAACCCGGAAGATGGAACTTTTAAAAGCGCAGATGACATTCGGCAAATTTTNGAGGCCGCTGGCGTTAATCTAAAGCAACCCATCGTTACCAGTTGCGGGTCAGGCATCRCAGCATCGGTTTTGATGCTCGGGCTCTATCTGGTTGGTCATGAGGAAAACGCCCTTTATGATGGTTCATGGAGCGAATGGGGCAGCCATTCCGATACGCCAGTGAGCAAGTAACCCATGAAAGAAGATACCCTTATTGCCAGTGTTGGCCGAAATAAAGACTATACGCACGGCGCGGTCAATACGCCGGTTTATCATGCCTCAACCTTATTATTTGATACGGTCAAGGATATGAAAAAGGCCAATGCCAAGCTTCATACCGGCGGGCTTTCTTACGGGCGGCGCGGCAMMSSCWCMWYSTWTGCCCTTAGCGAGGCCATGTGCGARCTGGAAGGAGCGGATGGCTGTTTTCTTTATCCCTCCGGCCTTGCGGCCATTACCGGGGCCATTTTATCCTTCGCGGGTTCCGGTGATCATATCCTGATGGCGGACGGCGTTTATGAACCAACCCGCAATCTTGCCCATAAAATATTAAAAANGAATGGGCATCGAGACCACATTTTATGACCCAATGATCGGCGCTGGAATTAGCAATCTTATTCAGGATAATACCAAAATTATTTTTGTTGAAGCACCCTGTTCCGTCACCATGGAAATACAGGATATTCCGGCCATCGCCAAGGCGGCCCATAAGCACGATGTCCTTGTCATGATGGATAACACCTGGGCCACGCCGCTGCATTTCAAAGTTTTTGACCATGGGGTTGATGTCTCTATCCATGCGGGGACAAAATATATCGTTGGCCATTCGGATGCTATGGTAGGCACAGTATCCACCCGCGCCGCGCATTTTGAACAGCTTTGCAATATGTCTTATCAGATGGGCTATTGCCTGTCGCCGGATGACGCCTACCTCGCCCTGCGCGGCCTTCGGACCTTAAAAATTCGCCTGAAACAGCATGAGGCCAATGGCCTGAAAATTGCCAAATGGCTGGAGGGCCGCCCCGAAGTCGATCATGTCCGCCATCCGGCCTTTGAAAGCTGTCCGGGTCATGAATATTGGCAGCGGGATTTTACAGGGGCCAACGGCCTGTTCTCATTTGTTTTGAAACAAGGCCATGAGGCCGCAACCACGGCCATGATGGAGGGCATGAAGTATTTTAAAATGGGCTTTAGCTGGGGCGGATATGAAAGCCTGATCCTGACTTATCATGGTATAGGGCGCTACCGCACGGCCACAGGTTGGACAGCAACAGGCCCGCTTGTACGCCTGCATGTGGGGCTTGAAGATCCTGATGATCTGATCGCCGATCTGGAAAATGCCTTTGAGCGGTTCAACCAGAAAATCTAGGCGCAGAAAATCTAGGCCCTAAAGCGGCCCGGTATTATCCGGCCAGCAAGAAACAGGATGAAAGCCGACAGCACAATGGCCGGGCCGGCGGGCAAATCCCAGATACTGGACATCATGATGCCCATAATCACGGAAATACTGCCCAGCATCATGGAATAAAACACCATATGCAGTGGGGAGCGAGAGAAATTGCGCGCTGCTGCYGCCGGAATGATCATCAGTGATGTGATCAATAACGCCCCGATCACCTGCATGGCAAAGGCCACCAGTAAAGCGATGAGCAACATATAAATAATTTTGGTTTTAAGCACGTTGACCCCTTCGACCCGTGCCAGATCTTCGTGTACGGTGANGGATAACRAGGGTTTCCAAATATAGAATAACCCCCCAAGGGCAACGATCGACATAATACCGATGTCAAAAATCCCCCCCGTATCAATGGCCAGAATATCTCCGATCAAAAAAAACATCAAATCCTGCCGCAGGGATTCTTGTAAGGCAATGATGATCAAGCCAATGGACAAAGCGCTATGGGCCAAAATGCCCAGCAAAGTATCACTGGAAAATTTACCGCCCCTTTGCAGCAATAACAAAGCCCCCGAGACCAGCGCGCAGGTCACCATGATGACCCACGGACTGCCGGTGCCAAGGGCAATCCCAAGCCCGACCCCCATCAAGGCTGAATGAGATATCGTATCCCCGAAATAGGCCATTTTACGCCACACCAGAAAACAGCCCAAAGGCCCCGCCGCAAGGGCCACAAAGATGCCTGCCATGATCGCATTGAGGATAAAGTCATCAATCATGGTCACATCCAGACTTATGACTTTGGCCAGACTCATGACTTTGGCCAGATACCACATTGCCCTGGCTATCGTGGGTATGATCATGATCATGGGTATAAAGAGCGATGCCTTTGGGCTGGCCCTTAAGCAAGGCGTGATATTCCGGATGATCCTGAATATTTTCCGGCGCGCCGCTACAGCAGATATGGCGGTTCAGGCAAATGACCTTGTCTGTCCCGGCCATGACCATATGAAGATCATGGGAAATCATCAAAACCCCGCAATTTTTCTCGCGCCGGATTTTACCTATCAACTTGTAAAGTTCTTCCTGACCGGCTATATCCACGCCCTGCACCGGTTCATCTAGAACGATCAAGTCTGGTTCGCCAAGAAGCGCCCGCGCCATCAACACCCGCTGCATTTCACCGCCTGACACCCGTTGAACAGGACTTGGCCCCACATGGGAAATACGCACAAGATCCATCACGGCTTCCACGTGAGCAAGGGTAACSCCCGGCCTCAGCATAAGGAAATCCCGAGTACTGAGGGGCAATATATCTTCAATGATAATTTTTTGAGGCATATAGCCAATGGAAATTCCCGGGGCGCGGCGAACCTGCCCTTTATCCGGCTCCTGCAGGCCAAGGGCTATTCTCATAACCGTGCTTTTTCCCGCGCCATTCGGCCCGATCAGCGTGACAATTTCGCCCCGGCTGACCGAAAAGCTCACCTCTGACAAAACAGCGCACCCCGAAAAAGACAANGAGACTTTTTCAAGGGCGATAAGGGGTTTCAGATCACCGGACATAGGCGCCCTCAAGCTTGACAATTCGTGCAAAGCCCCATGATTTCCAGCATGCTATTCTCGCAGCTATAACCATGGGATGCCGCAGCTTTTGAAATATATGACATTAATTTTGCATCATTCACTTCACGGACATTCCGGCACTTCCGACAGATCAGAAAATGTCCCTGATGGGTATGGGCCGGATCAGGACAACCGATGAAGGCATTCAGGGATTCTATCCGGTGGACAAATCCCTCTTCAATCAAAAAATCAAGCGCCCGGTATATGGTTGGCGGCGCGACCCTTTTTTTGCCTGCATTACTTAACATATCCAGAAGTTCGTAGGCGGTAACGGGGGCATGGCCTTCCCAGACCAGCTCAAGAACCTTCCGGCGCAGCGGCGTAAAACGGGTATCGCGCGCGGCGCATATATCACGGGCTATATTAAGCGCGCTCTCAATACATTTGTCATGATCATGAATATCTGTCGACATTATCATTTTTTCTTTTTTGTGATATGTTATATCTTCCCTACCTGAAAGTAATATTGGCCTGAATATAAGAATTTTACAAGCCCTGTTAAACGAGAAGCACATGAAAAATCAAACTTTTATTCCCATTCCAGAAGAAATCATCACAAAAACTCTGGCTGAGCTGACATTTTCATCTCAAGGTTTATCGCAGGGTCTCATTCCCGCCATCGCCCAGCAATATGACAGCGGCGAAATATTAATGATGGCCTGGATGAATGCGGATGCCGTGCGCGAGACACTCCGCAGCGGTGTCATTTGCTATTGGTCCCGGTCTCGAAAAGCCCTGTGGCGCAAAGGGGAAACATCCGGTCAAATCCAGACGCTCAAGAATTTCCGTTATGATTGCGACCGGGATACCATTCTTCTCCTTGTGGATCAAAAAGGCGTCGCCTGCCACACAGGCCGCCGCAATTGTTTCTTCTATGAAACAACGTCAAGCGGCATCAAGACCGTGCATGAGGCGGAAATTGACCCTAAGGATCTTTATCCTAAGTAAAGATGCGGCTGTGTAGGTTCAGATAGATGTGAGACTGATTTRRGTTGCMTMTARAGAKYGGCCMCMGGAGRATGGGTTTRTGAAAYAACCATARAACCGGAGGCCTTTCATGCAGCTCAAATACTAGTGCCCTGTGTCACCTATGTGACAGCTCCCCTCCGGCAATATTATCCATATTTGCATCCTGAAATCATTGGATCGAGAAGCATGTGGCGTTTTGGCAATAAATTATGGCCAGAGAATTGCTACATGCTTCTCGTCGCATACAAATTATACTTGTTACGTCAAATATTAAAATTTCGTACCAACTTTAATATATGCCCGGCGTCCTCTTGGGTCGCCTGAACGCGGATCGTAACTGCCGGAGATGGCAACAAAAGGCGGGTTCTGATCCGTTAAATTAACGACACCAATGGTCAGTGTCGTATCAGATTCATTGCGCAGAACCGCTCCCAGACTATAGCTTATATTTGCATCAATAGATGTAAAGCTATCGATACTCACGTCACCGCCATCCTCATAGCCGCCCACATGCCTGACAAATAAATTGGCATTTAAAGGGCCGTTCGACCAGTTAACACCAATATTTCCCTTCAGTCGTTGATTGGGCGCGCCGACATTTCCCCGATTCAACCTGCCAAGGCCGTCTACGGTGACCCCGTTGGTTGTGATGTCATAAGACAAGAGATAGGTCATATCGACAAAAGGTGATAATATACCATTCCCGATTTCATATATTGCCCGCGCGGAGAAATCCATACCACTTACCTTAAGCGCATCAGCATTGATWKAGGCGRYAKWKASGWYKRWGWWSGKSMYKKYAKAKKTWYSMTCTATTCGGGAATCAAAGGGGTCAGCCGTAACAATTCCCTGGGCATTCTCCAGTCTCAAGACATTCTTGWAAGAGAAATTCCAATAATCAAAGCTGATATCCCAAGTATCATTAGGTTGCCAGGTCAGCCCCATATTAAAGGCCCTTGACGTTTCAGGTTGCAAATCGGGGTCACCGACACTGCGCCGACCGGCAAAGGTACTCGTGCCATCAAAATCCCGGATATTGGTAAATCTTGTCTGCACACCCTGTGTCTGAAATACGGATGGTGCCCGGAAGGACGTGCTGAAAGAGCCGCGCAGGGAAATACTGTCTGTTGGCTGGGCGAGAACGGCAATTTTTGGATTGATCGTATCGCCAATACCACCGCCATAATTTTCATAACGAAGCGCGCCGGTAACCTCCGCCCAGTCTGTCACAGGCAATAGGACTTCGCCGTAAATAGCATAGACATCCGTTTGGCCTGAGAAATTAGGGTTACCAATAAGAAAGCCAAAGCCATCCTGCTGGGTTACGGTATCATAGGCAACGCTCAGCGATTCCTTACGATATTGCGTCCCAAGGGCAAAACCAACCGSCCCCCCATCAAGGTCGAATAAATTTCCGGTAATATTCGCCTCGATAACATCCGCTGTAGACGTTGCGTTACCGATATAGTCGCCGACAATGAAAGAACGCAAACTCGGGTCATTATAGGCCGGGTCACCCGGATTTGCAGACAAAGCAGAGCTGAAAGGATTGAAGAAAAAACATTCCCCCTGTCCGGCGACGGCCAATGTCGCGGCAGTCGGGCTTGTATCACATCCTGCGCCGCCAAACCCCTGAAGGGCGGCTTGAAAATTTGCAGAAATGATATCACGTGGGTTTAGCAGCGCATCATTAATGGCCCTGACATAAGAGACATCCCAGAATAAATCATCCGAGATTTCACCTTCCGCGCCAAGCGCCAGYSYSRYGRYRMKAYSKYKKKMAWMRYYRAWWYCGYYRGRKKSRMYYAYMSSGAWMKKSMKCYYSTKRRMGRMGRCMKSSWYYMSRAWMAKNNNGCCGGGGTTATTCGCGGGCACAATCGGCGCATTCAACACAGGAAAGCTTGGGGACACCTCCCGGCTAATATCATTACGGGCATAGCCCATTTCCACCCAGAGCTGCGTATTCTCACTCCAGCTCCAATCTGCGCGGGCAAAGGTCTGTAAACGTTCTTCATTTGGTACGACTGTTACCTGAGGACCAAAATCAAAACGGCAAACCGTACTGCCACTTGACAGAGCTTGCAGTAATCCACCATTTTCCTCACAACCGGGATCGGCAACAGTCAGGCCAAGAGAAGGAACCCTGAAACTTCCCGGATTACCAAATCCGCTTGTGGCCGGCCTTAACCAGTCAACCTCGCCCAGAACAAGGCTGGTTCGGCTCAAATAGCTTGCGGCAAAAAGGAAAGAGCCATCATCGCCCATTTCGCCGCCGACAACACCGTCAATATTAATATCCCGCTGCGTACCATTGTTTGTCCGCCCCCGATATTCGGCTTGAATCTCCATTCCCTCAAAACCTTTGCGGGTGATAAAGTTTGCAACACCTGCAACGGCATCAGAGCCATAAATGGCAGAAGCGCCATCCTTAAGAATTTCCACCCGTTCAATCGCCAGAGCCGGCAATAAAGCCCCAAGATCAACAAAACTTGATCCATCATCCGTCTGAACAGAGGACAGAACCTGACGCCGGCCATTAAGCAAGACCAAGGTGGACGCGACACCAAGACCACGAAGATTTATGTTCGAGGTACCAACCGTAAAATTTTGCGACAAATTGTCTGAATTATTCTCGGAGCCCGCATTAATAGACAACAGCCCGATCAAATCCCGAATGTCTTTAGCGCCATTATTCTGAATATCATCTATGCCGATCGATATCAGTGGTGAAGAATTATCGCCTTGACGTTTAATACGGCTGCCTGTTGACGTTACAAGTATCTCTTCCATAACGACCGGATCTTCAGCCTTGGCATTTGCGATACTCATAGTTGCCACGGACGCCAATGCTATTGGTGCCAAAGAAGATGACAATATAAATTTATAGTATTTTCGTTGAGTCATTTTTCCTCATCCTATATTTCTTGGTTGCTTATTAAAAATTTGATTGGTTCATTTGTTGTTAAATTATGTCATTAATCATACTGAATTTTTACTTGCCTCCTGTTACCCAGGATTGGCACACTTCTTGTTTCTCAAAGAGACATTTGCATAACGTTGATGAATTGTCAATAACAAAACGTTGACAAAACATCAATAAAATGCTTATTCATTAAAACAACATCGATACGTAATATTGGATAGTCTACTGGAGAGCTGATGAGTACTAACGAGGAATATATAGGGACACAAGGTCAATGGCAGTTCTGGGTTGATCGCGGGGGTACTTTCACGGACATTATTGCCAAAGCCCCAAATGGCGTGTTGCATACCAAAAAACTTCTGTCAGAAAACCCGGAAGCATATGAAGATGCCGCTCTGCATGGTATACGCGACTTTCTCGGCCTTAAAAAATCAGACCCGATTCCTCAGGAGAAAATCAAGACTGTCAAAATGGGAACAACGGTTGCCACAAATGCCCTCCTTGAAAAAAAAGGTGACGCGACAATATTGGTTATCACACAAGGGCTAAAGGATATTATCGAAATCGGCACTCAGGCACGTCCGGATATATTTGCGCTGAATATCAGGAAACCTGACTTGTTATATAGTGATGTCAAAGAAATAAAAGAACGTATACTGGCATCCGGGGATATTGAAACGCCCCTTGACCTTGAGGCCGCACAGGCGACCTTGRCCAAAGCATATGAGGATGGTTTCCGCTCAATTGCCATCGTGTTAATGCATGCCTATAAATATCCCGCGCATGAGAAAACGCTGGTTGCTCTCGCCAAGNAAACTGGTTTTACCCAAATATCCGCCAGCCATGACGTCAGTCCGTTGGCAAAAATAGTCCCACGCGGCGAAACAACCATTGTGGATGCTTATCTATCTCCGGTTCTACGTCGATATATTGACCGTATATCTGCCATTATCAATGATGATGACATGCCGGGCAAGCTCCTGTTTATGCAATCTTCGGGCGGGTTGGTGGACGCGCGGAAATTTCGCGGCAGGGATGCTATCCTGTCCGGGCCTGCGGGCGGAATAGTTGGCGCGGTCCATACGGCGAAGCTGGCCGGCTTCGACAGAATTATCGGCTTTGATATGGGCGGCACCTCTACTGATGTGACGCATTATGCCGGTGAATTTGAAAAAACCTATGAAACGGAAATTGCCGGGGTACGTATGCGGGTGCCCATGATGAACATCCATACTGTCGCAGCCGGCGGCGGATCATTACTGAAATTTGATAATGGCCGCTTCCGCGTCGGCCCGGATTCCGCTGGTGCTAATCCCGGCCCTGTCTGTTATCGGCGCGGCGGAAAACTCGCCGTTACCGATATCAATGTGTGTCTTGGAAAAATTCAACCTGATTATTTCCCGGCCATATTTGGGCCAGATCAGAATCAACCTCTGGATCGTGATGCCGCAAGAGCAGCTTTTAAAGAGATTTCTGCCCAGATTGGCGGCGATCGAACCCCCGAAGATGTTGCTGAAGGATTTCTTGATATCGCGATTGAACATATGGTTCAGGCTATAAAGAAAATATCAATCGCGCGCGGGTATGATGTCAAGGATTATGCTCTGAACTGTTTTGGCGGGGCGGGCGGACAACATGCCTGCCTTGTTGCGGAAAGACTGGGTATTAATAAAATTTTCATCSRMSMKYWWWYTSRSRWRCTCWMYSMSWWYKRYMWKRGCYYCGCCGATATCAGGACGGAATCTCAACAGGTCATAGATCAAGTCTTATCTGCCCCTCTCCTTACAATAATAGAAACCTATATTCAAAAACTTACCAAGCGTAACATGGCGAATCTAATGGAACAGGGCGTGGATAAAACCGAAATCAACCATGACGCCTCAGCATTGCTAAGATACAAGGGCACTGATACAACGATCAAAGTTCCCGTAACCAATGACGTGAAAATGCGCCATTATTTTGAAGATGCCCATAATAGGCAATATGGTTTTATCGCTCCTGAGAAGAAAATCGTTATTGAAACAATCATGGTAGAATCCTTCGGGGGCCGTGATGAGAAACAGGAACAACAAACAAAAGATAAATCTGTCACCGAACCAATATTAGAAACGACCAGAAAAATTTACTCTCGCGGCATTTGGCATAAAACACCCATCTACAGAATTGAAACTCTGGAATATGGTCATATCCTGAGCGGGCCTGCTATTGTTATTGAACCAACGGGCACAATAATAATTGAAAACAACTGGACAGGCCGCCTGAATAGTTACCGTCATATCATTCTGGAAAGAAAGACATCCGCAGCTTTGCTGACGAAATCCTCAACAGCTTATGATCCGGTAACATTGGAAATTTTCAATAACCTGTTCATGTCTATTGCCCAGCAAATGGGCATTATCCTGCAAAACACATCACAATCCGTCAATGTGAAGGAAAGGCTGGATTTCTCTTGTGCCATTTTCGATCCTGAGGGAAATTTAATTGCCAATGCGCCCCATGTACCTGTTCATCTGGGTTCCATGGATTCGACAATCAAAGTATTGATCGAAAGCGGCCAAGCGATAAATCCCGGCGATGTTTTCATTCATAACAATCCCTATAACGGCGGATCTCACCTGCCGGATATAACCATAATCTCTCCCGTTTTTAACGATGCGCTGGATAATATCCTGTTTTTTGTTGCAAGCCGCGCCCATCATGAGGATATTGGCGGAATTTCACCGGGCTCCATGTCGCCGCGCGGCAAGAGCATTCATGAAGAGGGGATTATTTTTGATTGCGTMAAGCTKGTTGACCAAGGGGTATTYCTAACARAAGATATMGAACAAAAACTGGGRGMASCSCCCTATCCSGCCCGTAACATCAGTCAAAATATTGCTGATCTGATGGCACAGGTTGCCGCGAATAAAACGGGAGCCAATGAATTACAGAAACTCGTCTCACGGTACGGGCTTGATGTTGTGAGGGCCTATATGGGCTACATTCAGGACAATGCAGAAGAAGCCGTACGGACTGTCATAACGAACATCAATGATACTGCATTTGACTATATTCTTGATGATGATGTTCATGTTAAGCTGAAAATTTCAATTAATCAGAAAAAACGTGAAGCGACCATTGACTTTACGGGCACAAGCGTTCAATTACCCAACAATTTCAACGCTCCGGTAACAATTACCCATGCCGCAGTTCTCTATGTTTTCAGATGCCTCGTTGATGATGATATTCCCCTTAACGCAGGCTGTATGAAACCATTAAAAATTATTGTTCCCAAAGGCTCAATGCTCAATCCCACCCCCCCCGCCGCAGTCGTGGCGGGCAATGTGGAAACCAGTCAGGCCGTCACCAACGCCCTGTTTGGTGCCCTTGGCGCCTTGGCGGCCAGTCAGGGCACAATGAACAATCTTACTTTCGGCAATAAGCACTATCAATATTACGAAACAATTTGCTCGGGCAGTCCGGCGGGGCCCGGCTTTGATGGTGTCTCTGCCGTCCATACCCATATGACCAATACAAGGTTAACCGACCCTGAAATCATGGAACATCGTTATCCTGTGGTTCTGGAGAATTTTACCATCGACAGAGAATCCGGTGGTCGGGGGAAATGGCATTCCGGGGACGGCGTTACCCGGAGCATCCGGTTTCTTGAAAATATGGAATGTTCTATTTTATCGGGGCACCGGCAGATCCCCCCCTTTGGCCTCGAAGGCGGACAGCCCGGAAGAATTGGCAAGAACTGGATAAAAAGACAGAACGGTCACAGCGAAGACCTCGGCAGCAGCACACAGACAAACGTCCACCCGGGGGATGTGATCAATATCCGCACCCCTACAGGCGGCGGTTTWRKASCYWRWAWMGMMRCYRAWAYKRWMAYARWRRWGCYKYMRMWWRYKATSMCSWSKCMAAWAWWYMKSMCYSGSKSYMKTMKYKRYRRCRRMYKYYATTGGCCCCGGCACCGTAACGGCCTGTATTCTGGCGGGTGCCAATTTTGGCTATACCCTGTTGTGGGCTTTGGTTTTTGCAACCGTCGCGACAATTATCCTGCAGGAAATGTCCGCACGACTTGGCGTCATCACCCAAAAAGGATTAGGTGAGGTTCTCAGGGAAACCTTTGCACATACCATATGGAAATGGCCTTTATTTGCGCTGATGATCAGCGCGCTTTACCTTGGCAATTCGGCTTACGAGGCGGGCAATATTTCGGGGGCGGCTCTTGGTATTGAGGCCATTACGGGAAACGATGTCACGATATACCGTATCGCGGTCTGCGCTATTTTTCTGGTTGCTGCTTTTTGCCTGTGGATAGGCAATTATAAACAGCTTGAAAAAATGTTGCTCGGGCTGATTTTGCTCATGGCAATATCCTTCATCACGACATTTTTTATGGTCAAACCAGACCTGCCCGCCCTTATTGCAGGCTTAACCATTCCTAGAACCCCACCCGGCAGCCTGATGACCGTGATCGTCTTAATCGGCACCACCGTCGTTCCCTATAACCTGTTTCTTCATGCCTCTGCGGTCAAGGCCCATTGGTCAGGGGCCAAGGACTTGGGTCAGGCGCGAACTGATACCGCAATCTCAATCGGGCTTGGTGGATTGATCATGATTTCCATCACGGCTACCGCCGCCGCAAGTATCTTTGGTTCAGGACTGCAGATTACCAGTGCAGGTGACATGGCGACACAGTTTGAACCTCTCTTTGGCCCGTTTGCCAAATATATGCTGGGCATCGGTTTTTTCGCCGCAGGCATCAGCAGCTCCATCACGGCCCCGCTTGCGACGGCTTATGCCCTGTCGGAAATTCTTGGCTTCGAAAGTAGCGTAACCTCCCGGAAATTCAGATTTATAAGCCTAAGCGTACTCACCATTGGCGCGGCATTGGCCCTGACCGGTATCAAGCCGATCAGTATCATAATTTTTGCCCAATTTGCCAACGGGCTACTCCTGCCCATCATTGCCATTTTTCTGCTCCTTGCCATGAATCGTCGTAGTTTACTTGGAAAATACGCGAATGGAGTCATTGCAAATACCTTAGGTGGTATCGTCATTTTAATTACCGCTGGATTAGGAATAAGACAAATTTTAACCGTGCTTGGTGTTTTCTAGAATATATCTTGCGGAAATATTCTATCATAACTTGATTTTTACAATGTAACACTTGTATTATTTTGATAAATAATCATTCATTTATACAACTCATGAGGATAACAATGGCGAAGCAACCAAAAAAGAAACGGCTTATTGTTTCATCACGGCATTTGGCAACGAATGAAACCTGGCCGTTATCCGAAGTTGAGTTTGGCCTCACCGTTGTAAATAACGCTTTCCAGAAATGGATTGTCAAATGCGCCACGGCAGCCGGCCAACCAGAACTTAACGCCCTTGATGTACTGGTATTTCATAATATTAATCATCGGGGCAGCGCCAAACGCAGAATTGATGTCTGTTTTGTCCTGAATATAGAAGATTCGCACACGGTCAATTATGCCCTGAAAAAACTATTAAAACTTGGTCTCATTGAGGGCACAAAACGCGGCAAAGAAATCTTCTACACGCCGACAGATAAGGGCAGAAATTTTTGTGATGAATATAAGACTGTCCGCGAACAATGCCTGATATCAGGATATAATTCATACGAAAGCAAGAATTCCGAAGAGCTGTCGTTCATTGCAGAAACCCTCCGCTCCTTATCTGGCCTGTACGATCAAGCCGCCCGCACCGCTGCATCTTTGTAATAAGGTTAAATCCTTTTAAGGGAGAAAATTAAACCCCAGAATTTATTCGATTGAATCCCTTAAGAAAATATTCACTACCCAGATGGATTATGTTCAGACGTTTCAGAAAGAAGTTTGGGTAGCCGGTTTAATACACGCTGGAAAGGCGCTATATTATTCATCAGGGTGGCCAGAATAAGCCCACCCTGAATCTCCACGAGTATTTGCTCGGCCAGTATTTGTGCATGAGCTTCTGATTGTCCCGCATCGACTGCCAGAACAACCAAACAGTCTTGCCATCGGCCAATCATACGACGAGCCTTCAGGCGAACTTGTTCCGGGACAGAACCAAAACTAAAAGCGGATAAAAGACATAGCGTTTGTCCCCCATTATAATAGGCATCAAGTTGCTCACACATAACCCCAAGGCGGTCTTGCCAAGTGCCGCCGCTCTCCAATGACGCAAAGACTTCACGCTCAAGATAATCAGCAACATTGTCAATTACAGCCATAGCCATACCATCCTTGCCATCAGGAAAGCGATGATAAAGACTAGCTCTCTGCAGGCCCGTTGCCTCAGCTAAAAGCGTGAGGCTCGCACCGTCAAAGCCCTGTTCACGAAAAACATCCCGTATTGCCGCAATTGCTTCATTGTTTTTAACCTTACTGGGCCGCATTTTGTAATCTCACATAATTGCTCTGCCATTCTTAGCTCTATTAGGTCAGACCGGGCATCGCTACAAAGTTGGGAAGGCGTTTGATTCGTTCGATCCAGCTACGTATCGCCGGATAGCCATCCAGTGCAACGCCACCTTCATGACCTAAGGCAATATAGGGGAAACAAGAAATATCCGCAATTGTCGGCCTGCCTAACTCAAGCCATTCCTTGTCTTTCAAATGATTTTCAATGATGCTTAAAGTCAGCTGCGCCTTCCTACGTGCCAGATCAACATTAATATCATACCCAAAGAGGTCATGTAACCGGGCATCATTAGGGCCACGCGCCAGATCGTTTGACGCGGTCGAAAGCCACTGCATAACACGCGCCAACCCATCTGGCATTGTCGGCAACCAAGCTTCCCCACCATATTTTCTGGCAAGATATACAAGAATTGCCTGTGAATCACGTAAAGTTAGGCCTTCGTCCTCAAAAACAGGTATCTCACAAAAGGGATTCATTGCGGCAAATACGTCCTCTTTATGCTCCCCACCCAGAAAATCGATCGCTTTCAATTCACAATCCAAGCCCAGAAAGGCGATCATCAATCGTATTTTGTAGCAGTTTCCGGATAATTCCAGATCATAAAGTASCATTATATATCTCCTGTTATTAAAATTATTTTGTGGCGAGTTTTGGCTAATAATTATTTTAGGCCGACACCGTATTCAGATTATGTGTCATCATACATCTCATCGAACTCAATAACATTCCCATCGGGGTCCCGAATAAAAATTACGCGTCGACGCTCTCCAATCTCGATTGGGCCTTCCGATATCCAAATATCTTCCCGCTCGCACAAAGCGATTACCATATCAAGATTATCAACGATAAACGCCGGATGCGTCACCCCGGGATATTWAAAAGTTTCATCCATAAGTATATTACGTCTGTCCGGGCGCTTCATCCCGTTAAAAATGAGATTAATGTAAACACCACTTTGGGTAACCATTTCATTTGCCTGATGATCAGGTAGATAAATACGCTCCTTAAATCCCAGCCTCTCATAAAAAGCAACAGCTTCATCCCGGTCGGAAACGCGAATCCCGACATGTTCATATGCTAATATATTCATAATTTTTCCATTTTTTACCGAACGTTCGGTAATATACTATTTATATCTTAGTTTTACAAGCTCTTTTGATTGATACGTAATCACCCCGTTAGCAAGCGTTTGCCCACGGCCCCCATTTACTATTCTTTTGCATCTGCGATTATGCGTTTGATGATTTGCAGGCTTTCGCGCCCGCTTAATTTTGAACGGATACATAACTTATGGCCCATAGAAAGAGCTCCAACCCAAATCGGTGGAGCAAAATTTTCAAGAAACGCCTGCTGTCCGAAGTGGCTGAACCGGGTAGTAATTTCGAGAGAGTAGCACGCCTGTATGGTTTGAAAGTGAACCAGCTTCTGGCATGGCAAAAAAGATATGGTGGCACGCCGATCGCCACAAGTCCTGCCTTCTTCTTTCCCATTGAGGCTCTGTCCGACGAAGAAAGTGGTTCGGAGAATCTGGCATCAGATGATTTTGAGGAGCGGCCAACCACTGGCCCTTATTTTGAGATTGACCTACCTTGCGGAACTCAATTGCGCTGTGGTCCTGATTTAAATCCGGCGTTATTGGGCACGCCTTATCTGTATTAAGGGCATCGGCATGATCCCTGTCCCGAGTAACACCAAAATCTGGCTGGCGGCAGGACGAACAGATATGAGGCGCGGTTTTCCCGGACTTTCTGCTCTGGTAGCGTAAGCAGTTGAAAGCTGATCCTTATTGGTAATTCAAGTTGCAAGTGCGACAGACAGTCAGCATAATTATCCGGTTTACCCCAATCTTCTTCAGCAGGACTTTACAGCATCCCGGCCAAATGAGAAATGGGGCGTAGACATCAGCTACATCTGGACCCGTGAGGGCTGCCAGAAATGGGTTGTTGTATTTGGCTATGGTTCTTGATTTGCATTCACGAAGAGTGATTGGCTGGGCGGTGAGCAACCGAATGCACCACAGGCATTCCCGTTGGTCAAACGTGACCTTGCTATCCATGCACTGGACATGGCAGCACCTTTGACAAACAAGACGCCAGGCAGAAGGTGAAATCTTTGTGTATATAAATGGCTTTTATAACCCACGCCGAAAACATTCAGCGTTGGGATGGAAAAGCCCCTTGGCTTTCGAAAGAGAAACTGCTTAAATGAGAACATGGGGCGGAACTAGAATGCGACAGGCCCAATGTGGCCGAGAGCTTTTTTCATACACTCAAAACAGAATTAATACATCAACAGGAATTTGAAAATGAGTTATACCTGAATCTGGTGTTTGAGGTATTGCATGGAAGCGGCGTATCTGGTTGGATAGTTGTTGCAAAACGAACATTCAACACACAGGAGATACGCCACATGGCACAGGATAATATTATTGATCTATCAGGTCGAGGAGAAATTTCAGATCCGCTGACGGAATTATTACGCAGCGGCGCTCGCCAGCTTCTCTGTCAAGCGGTTGAGGCCGAATTAGAGGAATTTATGGCAGGCTATGCAGGACAGAAAACCAGTTGTGGTCATGCCGCCGTTGTGCGGAGTGGCCACCATCCCGAGCGTGAAATACAAACCGGCATTGGCCCGGTGAGTATCCGCGTGCCCAAGGTTCGCTCGAAGACCGGACAGCCGGTGACTTTCCGCTCAGCCCTTGTGCCGCCTTACGTGCGCAAGAGCCAATCATTGGAGGCGGCACTGCCCTGGCTTTACCTGAAAGGCATATCCAGTGGTGAGATGGCCGGGGCCTTGAAAGTTCTGGTTGGCCCTGCCGCTAAAGGCTTGTCCGCCAGTACGGTGTCCCGTCTGAAGAAAGTCTGGGGGCAGGAATACCAGAATTGGCGCGAGGAACCGCTCGATAAAGATGAGTGGGTCTATATCTGGGCAGATGGGGTCTACAGCGGCTTGCGCAGTGAAAGCACCAAGCTTTGCGCTCTGGTGATCATCGGGGTGAACGGTCGCGGCGAGAAGCATTTTCTGGCCATTGAAGACGGGGTGCGCGAAAGTACCCAGAGCTGGCGTGAAGTGCTTTTGAAGCTGAAATTGCGGGGCATGGCTGCGCCGAAACTCGCCATTGGTGACGGGGCCATGGGCTTTTGGGCGGCCATGGACGAGGTCTATTCCGCCACACGTCATCAACGGTGCTGGATGCATAAAACCATGAATATACTCAATTGTTTGCCAAAACTATCTCAGCCGAAAGCAAAACAGGCTCTGCATGATATCTGGCAAGCAGAAACGAAGGAGGATGCAGAAAAGTCCTTTGACCTGTTTATTCGCACCTATGAGGATAAATATCCCAAAGCGGCTGTTTGCCTGCAAAAGGACCACACCGAGCTGATGGCTTTCTTCGACTTTCCAGCGGCACATTGGCAGTCAATCAGGACCAGTAACCCGATCGAGTCCACTTTCGGCACCATTCGTCATCGGACCAAACGCTCAAAAGGTTGCCTCACGCGTGAGGGCATGTTGCATATGATGTTCAAACTGGGCCAGTGCGCGGAGGGAAAATGGCGAAAACTACGCGGCTTTAACCAACTGGCCAAAGTCATCACAGGMGTAARATTTAAAAACGGRATCGAAGTAACAAACAACAACCAGAAAGCCGCTTGATGAAATCCCCAAACACCAGATTTGACAATAACTCGTGATGCTGTGAAGTCCTGTTGAAGAAGGTTAGGGTAAACCGGATAATTATGCTGACTGTCTGTCGTACACTTGAAGCGACGCTTTTGTCGGGCTTGCATGCCATTATCCTTCATTAGACGAGCAACACGTCTGCGACCAATGTCGTCGAGACCTTGCTCTTGAAGCTCTACGGTCATGCGAGGACTGCCATAGGTACCATTGGATTCGCGAAAGGCGCTGCGTATATGCGCCAGATAAAAGAGGTGGTCCCAGGAAATAGGACAGTGTGTTAAGCTTTTATTTTGATCATGAAAGGATCATATTAATGAGTAGAACACGTAAAAACTATCCGGCCTCTTTTAAAACGAAAGTAGTTATTGCCGCGCTTAGAGACGACCGCCCGGTATCGGAGCTGGCTTCTCAATTTGGGGTGCATTCGACGGTTATTGGCCGCTGGAAACGGGAAGCACTGGCTTCCATGGAGGCTGGTTTTTCCGGCAAGCTGGAAGTGCAACAAAACAATCACGCCCTGGAAGTAAAAGAACTGCACGCCAAGATTGGTCAACTGACGGTAGAACGTGATTTTTTGTCGGAAGCCTCCAGCCGCTTGACCCCCGGAGGCGTAAAGAAATGGTAGTGGCCGCCAATGTTAATCTGAGCATCACGGTGCAATGCCATCTGTTGTCAATCAGTCGGTCAAGCTGGTATTATAACCTGAAAGGTGAGAGCCTGCTGAATCTGGCATTAATGCGCTTAATTGACGAACAGTTTCTGCTCACTCCTTATTATGGCTCCCGCCAGATGATGCGGCATTTGCAACGACAGGGATATTGCGTTGGCCGCCACCGTGTACGGCGTTTGATGCGGATCATGGGCTTACGGGCGATTTATCAGGAACCGCGTACCAGTACGCCCCATCCGGAGCATAAAATATATCCCTATCTTCTGCGTAACCTTGCCATTACCCGGCCAAATCAGGTCTGGTGCACTGACATCACCTACATCCCGATCAAGCGGGGTTTTCTTTATCTGGTGGCTATCATGGACTGGTATAGCCGTAAAGTGCTGAGCTGGCGYYTRTCMAACAGCATGGATGTGAGTTTTTGTCTGGAGGCACTGGAAGAGGCTTTCAGCCGCCATGGCCAGCCGGAGATATTCAACACGGATCARGGRTCRYAWTTTACCTCYTTTGATTTTACCTYTSCSYTGAARRACARAGGKATYAARATMTCYATGGACGGCAAAGGMAGATGGATGGACAATGTCTTCATYGAACGYYTSTGGCGCAGTTTRAARTRTGAATGTGTMTATCTKAACGCCTTTGARAATGGCCTGCAGGCCCGGCAGAATATTGGYGCTTGGYTGGCWCAYTATAATCAGACCCGGCCTCATTCCACTTTCAATGGAGCGCGCAGCCTGCCCTTGGGGTACAAACCCCCGATGAGGTCTATAMTCARAAAATCGAAAATCAGGGCCATGGCCCTGATCAAAGGAAAAGAGCGGCATAACATTAAACAACATAACAAAGCTTAACATCGCCGCAAACCTGTCCAACAAAGTGGGACCACCTCTATAGAGATGTAGAAATTGTTAAATAAAAAGATAAAGGAACGGAGAGAATGAAAAAAATTATCACACAATTACATARGTTTRCTTYCAGRAYARCYTTGTCAACRCTTRTYGTGTCATTTGCGRCCTTGCCGGTTCAWGCTTATGAAGGGCAATATTCAGCTTTCGACAATCAGTCAGGGTTGAGGAGCAGCATTAATGCTGGTTTTCGCCTCAGCATTCCGTTCGGCCCAACAAAAAAATCTGAAGATATAGTCAAATATGGTTTCCAGATCAACTTACGCCATGAGTTTAATAAGAATGTGGGTTGGACTGATTACAGTCATATGCCAGCGACCCGAGCTTTCAATACTGAAATTATAGCCCTGAATTTCTCTGAAGATGGCTTCAATGGTCTATCTCTCGCGGGGCAACAAACACTCATTTATAAAAACGGTGTACTTATGGCTGCCGAGGGTAATGATAAGAAAGGCAGTGGTAAAGGATGGTATATAGCAGGTGGGGTTGTTTTGGTATTATTGGCCGGTGGGTTGGCATTCGCGCTTCGAGATGATGTTCAATTATTTGGGGATCGAAATGATCTTAATAATTAGAAATTGAAAGAACAACGTCTGATCATAACTATTTGAATGGAAATCTGGGGACATAGCGTAATTAAATCAGGGGACACAATACCTATTACACAATCAATGCATAACAATCATTACGGTGTCATTACGGTGACAGTTTACTTTTATCGGCATGATCTCTTTTTCGACCTTTTTTTAGAATTACGGTGGAATTACGGTGACAGTTTACTTTTATTGCCTATGAGATTAGGTGAGATAATGGAGGAGAGGAAGGGATTCGAACCCTCGATAACATCGCTGCCATACACGCTTTCCAAGCGTGCGCCTTAAACCACTCGGCCACCTCTCCGTATCCATTATACGGACATAAAAATTAAGTGATTCATCATTTAATTCATCATTCAATTCAGGCGGCAATATACCCGTCTTTATTCAGGATGCAAGCCGAGAATATCATTCTGTTCCTGTTTTTTGGTTTTTTTTACATTCTGGCGCATTTCGGGGGTGCTATCCCTAAAGAAATACTTGACATTAAGGGCCCATTTAACGATAAGACATTGTTTTTGAGATTCAGAGTCCTTGGGCTTCATTGTTCAAGGCCAGAGATGGTGTCAAAGAGATGATACCAAATAGGGTGTGCATCTGGATATATAGTTAAGTTAGGATAATAAAATGGCTGTTCCTAAAAGGAAAATATCACCGCATCGGCGCGGTAATCGTCGTTCACATGATAGTTTGAGCGTGGACACATATGTAGAAGATAATGAAAGCGGCGAATTGCGCCGTCGTCACCATATCGACCTGAGCACAGGAAAATATCGTGGACGTCAAATTTTAGAGCCTAATGACAATTATTAATATCATTTGAGTTCAGGAAATTCTATAAAAGCCGGTTGGATTATTCCCGCCGGCTTTTTTGGTTTAATTTCGGGCGTTACGAAAAGAGGGCTATATGTCAAAAATTCATTTGATTTGCGGGGCTGTTGGCGCCGGCAAAACAACATATGCCACAAAATTATGCCGCATAGAGCCGGCCATGAATTTTTCCATAGACCAATGGATGACGGGCCTTTTTTCCCCTGACCTTAAGGGCGAAATTGACTATGACTGGGCGATGGCGCGCATTGAACGCATGGAAAGCCTTATCTGGTCACAGGTCGTGCAGCTGATGGAACTCAATGTGGCGGCGGTGCTTGACCTTGGGCTGTTGCAAAGAAAGCACCGGCAGAAATTCTATCAGCTCGCCCATGATAAGGGCTATGATATTTGTCTTCATTTCGTGGATGTGGATCAGGAGCTGCGCTGGCAACGGGTTTTGAAACGAAATGCTGAAAAGGGCGCGAGCTATAGCATGGAGGTGAACCGGGATATGTTTGATTTCTGCGAAACACTGTTTGAAAGCCCGTCGGGCGATGAACTTGATTTTACCATAATCCATAAACCTTAAATTAAAATCACATCTGCTATTGCTGAAACAGCGATAGAGCCTTACATATAGAGATGGCGGATACTGTCCTGTTAGTGATTTGTTTTTCCCCGGGGCGATAATCATTCCGAAGGGAGCTGCCTCTGGCCGGATCGTGGTCCGGTTACGCGGTGCCCACCTATATTTATAGGTTCCGGAGGATGTAACTAAAATTACGGCTGTGATGGTTCCGCCACTTTTACTTTATGATCCAAATTTATGAATTTGAATGTCTGGCCCGAAATAGTGACTGAATATTGACTGAATTAATACAGAACAAAGCCGCTTTGCGCCTGAAAATGAAAGCGCATCGCAAGAATTTTGATACCCGGAATGATAATAGGGTGGTTCGGCAGATCGCCGCCAATATTCTTATGTTGCCCGAAATCGCGGGCGAGGTTCAGCGCGGCATCAAGGCCAGCAGAAATGAGCCACATATGGTCGCGGGTTTTTACCCGATTCAGACCGAGGTTGATTGCCTCTTTATATTGAAAGCCCTGAATGCTATCCAGTGCCGCTGCGCGCTGCCGGTTATGGCGGGTAAGGACAAGCCTCTGTCCTTTAAAGAATGGGATTTGGAAGAGGCTCTGAATGACGGCCCTTACGGCACTCGGGAGCCAAGCGCCGAGCTGCCCAATGTCAAGCCGGATATTATTCTGGTGCCGCTTTTGGCTTTTGACGCATGGGGCAACCGTTTGGGATATGGCGGCGGATTTTATGACCGGACGCTTGAATTTTATCGGCGCGCTGGCCATGAATTTACCGCTATCGGCCATAAAATTACCG
>NVVM01000066.1 GCA_002402225.1 Alphaproteobacteria bacterium | reverse complement strand
TCGCTTAATCCGCGAGGATGTTAACAGATAAGGTGGGTCAATTTTAAACGCCAATTACCCACCTAAGTGGGTCACTTTTGCATGCCAATTAACATCTATTGAGAGGAAAGAGTTCGTCGCTATTTTGGGATATTATGTTTGAAAAAATATTATTCTTGAGGTGCCGTTGATACTTCTCAACATCAAACCGCTCATCCTCAATAAGCCTGTTTTTCTGCTGAACAGCATAGGTTTTGGCGAGGAAATCTTCTGGGTCTTTGTCTATATCAAGGGCCAAGGTGTCAAAGACTATTTTGGGTAAGTCTTTCCTGATCTGCTCATCGGTCAACCCCAAACCAACAGCAAAGCGGCGGGCATGGGCGGCGACTGCTTTTCTGCTGTCTTCTATCATTTTATGCCTGAGTATTTTTTTGACCGCACCGGGGCACAGGCCGGAACGGCTTTCACATAAAGATTGCAGGGCGGCGGCACGCACGGCTTCCTGACCTTACCCCCTCGCTTTGCGGAAGCAAGCCCAAAAGTTAAAAATGATAAATTTAGAGCTATACAGGAAAGAAACTTTATAGTATATTTACATACTATAGGATATAATTAAATACCTGAATAGTTAGCGCAAGCATGGTTTCTGGACGGAAGGTAAGCCGGATGGGTAATATGAGAATAAAGGAAAAGTCGGGGGACAGGGGGAGGACGCTGTATCATGACGGATAAAATTTCTCCTGTGCTTTTGCCCAAATGGGGTATGGATATGGCAGAAGGCAAGATTGGTGAATGGCTTGTTTCCGAGGGTGACTCTATCACGGCTGGCACGGAGCTGCTGGAGATTGAGTCAGAAAAAACTACCAATGTGCTTGATGCATCTGTCGACGGCATACTCAGATGCAGGCTTGTCAATCCGCAAGATATCCACCCTGTTGGAACGTTGCTGGGCGTTATCGCGGATGAGGATGTTTCTGACAGTGAAATTTCTGATTTCATCGCAGGCTATCRATCAGATATGACCGCCGGTAAAGTTTCCGCCACAATGGCGGCGGATCAGATAGATGACATATTGGAGGTTCACGGTCAGGGAATTCATTATACAGATTCCGGCGCAGGGAAGGCAACGGTGGTTCTGATCCATGGTTTCGGCGGCAGTTTGGCTTCCTGGGGCGGGCTTCAATCTTTCCTTGGGGCAACATATCGTGTCATAAGCCTTGAATTGCCCGGTCACGGAACCTCATCCAAACAGATAAATGAGGAAGATGTTAAGGGTTTCGCGCGGCTTTTGCTTGATTTGCTTGAGGGGCTGGGGATTGAGGAAGCTCATCTGGTTGGCCATTCTCTGGGCGGTGAAATTGCGGCGCAAATGGCAGATATCGCCTCGTCACGCATCAACAGCCTGACCCTGATCAGCAGCTATGGCGGGGCGACGAAAGTGGATATGGGTTATATTGATGACTTTCTGGCGGCAACCCGGCGAAAGGATGTCAAAGCCATTCTGAAACGGCTGTTCGTGAATCAGGCTCTGGTAAATAATGACATGATTGAAAGCCAGTTAAAATCAAGGCGGCTTGAAGGGGCCGATCAGGCTCTGAGAATGATTGCAGAAATGATAAAGGCCGGACAAATGGCAAAGGCTGCTGCCCCGTTACCTGCCGTACCCACGCAAGTGATCATTGGGCGGGGGGATAATATTATCACTGTGGATGATGCGGTTTCGGCAGAAATCACAAATCTTTCCCTTGTCGAGGGGGCGGGCCACATGCCACAATTGGAAAAATCTGCGGAAACAACAGCTTTGATAAAAGATTTTATCACTAAAAATATTAAGCATGGATCGCCGCGACCATCAGAACAGGCAGAACATGGACTTTAATCTCACCACCACCGATGAGGAAGAAAATTTTCGCGTCAAGCTGGGCGCCTTCCTTGACCGGGAACTGACGCCGCAAATCTGCCGCCAGCATTCCATGGACCTGGGACTTGGGCCGGAGGCACGGGCCTTCGCCCTCAAACTGGGCGCTACAGGATGGCTGGGCCGGGGCTGGCCCGAAAAATATGGTGGSAGCGGGGGCAGTGTGATTGATGAATATATTCTGGTTCAGGAATTTGCCCGTCACGAGGCCTTTGTCCCCAATATTGTCGCGCGCTTCATGTGCGGGCCGGTGATGCTCCGTCATGGCAGTGAGGAAATGAAAGAAAAATTCCTGCCGCGCATAGCCGCTGGTGAAATTGAATTCAGCCTTGGCTATACCGAACCTTCCTCCGGCTCAGACCTTGCTTCCATGCGGATGCGAGCCGTTGATGATGGTGACAGCTATATCATAACCGGTCAGAAGATTTTCAATACCCAGTCACATTTCGCTGATTATCACTGGTTGGCGGTCAGAACAAACCCCGATGTTCCCCGCCATCACGGCATAAGCCTGTTTGTCGTTGACCAGCGGGCTGAGGGCATCACCATTCGCCCTATTGAAACTCTGGGCGGCGAGCGCACCAACGAGGTTTTCTATGACAGTGTGCGCGTGCCAAAGAGCCGGCTTGTCGGCGGCCTGAACAAAGGCTTTTACTATATGGCCGAGGCGCTTGGCTATGAACGGCTGATGTTGTTTCAGGCAATCCGGCTGGTGCCGCCTTTCAAGCGGCTTGTGGCCTATACAAAATCGACCATGCGCGGGGGGCGCTTGCTGTGTGATAATCCGGATGTGCGCCGACATCTGGCGCAAATGGCGACCGAGATTAAGATAGCGCAGGCGCTGGAGGATCGGGCCTTTGCCCTGCTGAAAAAAGGCAACCCTCTTGACCATGAATCATCCCTGCTCAAATTATTTGCCAGTTCCATGAGACAGCGTTTTGTCGATGCGGCGCTGGATATTATGGGCCCGGCAGGCCGTCTTGAGGAGGATTCAGCAGAAGCCCCCCTTGCCGGTGAAATTATTAAAATGGCCAGAGCGTCGGTGATTGACACAATTGGCGGCGGCACAAGCGAGATACTCAAGAGTCTGGTGGCAACCCGGGGGATGGGGCTGCCGCGCTAGGGGGGCTTGATAATATGGTGAAGGATAAACGCGTATCATGGATGTAGAATTTTCCGAACAGCAACGCCTGATTCAGGACAGCGCCCGCAGCTTTCTTTCCTCCAGATTTACCAGACAGCTTGTCTGTGGTGCCAGAACGGATCCAGAGGGTTGTTCCGCGCAGAATTGGACGGATATGTCGGACCTTGGCTGGATGGCAATAAGAGTGCCGGAAAGCTATGACGGCATTGGCGGAAGTTTTGTTGATCTTCTGGTATTGCTTGAGGAAATGGGGCGGGTTGCCCTGCCGGGGCCGTTTTTTTCAACGGCTGTGCATGGTGTGGAAATTCTTCGGGAATGTGATAACCGGAAGATTAAAGAAGACATTCTTTCGTCCGTTGCCACAGGCCAGACAAAGCTGGCGGTAGCCCTTGGTAATGATGACGGTGAATTCGGCCCGTCTGCGGCCTGTTTCACGGCAAATCCCGATGATAATGGTTACCTTTTGAATGGCTTTAGCCAATATGTGCAAAATGGTCATAACGCAGATTATATCCTCTGCGCTGCCCGCATGGGCCAATGCGAAGAACCGGAAAAGGATATCGGCCTTTTTCGTGTCGCGACTGATAAGCAAGGCGTTTGCCGAAAGCCCCTTGTTACGGTTAATGGTATTTGTGCCTCAGAGGTTGTTCTTGAAAATGTCCATGTCGGCAGAGCCGATCTGATCGCTGAGGATGGGAATCTATGGCTGGCCCTTGAACAGGCAAGCTTCAGGTCGGCGGTGGCAAAATCTGCGGAAATGATCGGCGCTGCGGCCCGTATTCTTGAGATTGCCGTAGCCCATGCAAAAGAACGCCATCAGTTCGGGAAGGCGATTGGCAGTTTTCAGGCCATCCAACATCATTGCGCCGACATGCTGACGGATTTGGACAGCGCCCGCTGGATGATGTATAAAACAGGCTGGCTTATTGACGAAGGCCAAGCCACCCGGCAGGATATGGCCATGACCAAAATATGGTGTAATGAGGCCTGCCGCCGCATTCTTCGCAGCGGACATCAGGTCATGGGCGGGATCGGATATTGCGAGGAACATGACATGCCCATGTTCTTCCGCTATCTTCGTCTGGCGGAATCCACTCTGGGAGGAACGGATGATCATTTGGCTGTTGTTGCCGATGATCTGCTTTCTGAAGATACGCCCATGATTTCAGGAAATAAAAAGGGTTGATATGTCGTCCAGCAGTGATCTATTGGATATTAAAGGCAAGGTGGCGTTAATTACCGGCGGCGCGACCGGCATTGGTTTTGGTATTGCCGAGGGTTTCGCCGAGGCGGGGGCGCATATTGCCATCTGTTCCCGCCGTCTTGAACGCTGCCAGTCGGCGGCGGAAAAACTCTCCCGCCATAATGTGAAGACTTTTGCCGCCGAATGTGATGTCAGTTCCCCGGACAGTGTCACGGCAATGGTTGATGCTGTTATTGAAAAATTCGGGCGCATTGATATTCTGGTTAATAATGCCGGTATTACGGGGGCTGCCAAGCCCTTTATGGATATTGAATTTTCGGAATGGGACAAGACCCAGTCCATCAATCTGGGCGGTATATTCAACTGCTCGAAAATCATTGTGCCCCATATGATCTCTCAGGGGGGCGGAAAGATTATCAATATCGCCTCCGTTGCCTTCTTCAAGCCTCTGCCCAACAGCGCGGACTATTGCGCCAGTAAGGGCGGGGTTATTTTGCTGACCCGGGCCATGGCTCTGGATTTGATCCGTCATAACATCAACGTCAATGCCATCTGTCCCGGATTTTTTGCCACCGAGCTTAACAGTGACATGCTGGAGCGGGCAGAGGCGGATGCCAAAAAAAGAGTGCCGGCCCGGCGCATTGGCAATGTCCGTGATATCAGGGGAACTGCCCTGCTGCTGGCCTCATCTGCCAGTGACTATATGGTGGGAACGGAAATTGTGGTTGATGGCGGCATACGGCTGCGCTAGCTTTTATGGCAAGTGAAAAGTCACTTGCCTTTCCAGACGGGGGAGCGTTTTTCCAGAAAGGCCCGCATACCTTCGCGGGCATCTTCGGTGGTGCCCAGCAACATTGCGGCTTGCTGGCAATAGTCTATGGCCCCCTCAAGCGGCATATTTTCTGCCATGATAATGGCCCGCTTGATGGTGGAAACGGCGGCGGGCGCGCGGGCGCAAATCCGCCGGGCAAGCTGATGAGCGGCCTCAAGAATTTTTTCTTGCGGGGTAATTTCACTCACCAGACCAATTCTGAAGGCCTCTTGCGCATTGACAGGATCAGCGGTCATTTCCATGAGAAAAGCCTGTTCCCGCCCGATGATCCGTGCCAGCCGCGCCGTGCCGCCGGCGCCGGGGATAACCCCCAGACCCGCTTCCGGCAGGCCCAACTGCGCTGTATCGGCCATAATACGGAAATCACAGGCCAGCGCCAATTCCAGCCCGCCGCCGAATGCCGCGCCATTGATGGCGGCAATGACCGGTATCGTCAGCCGTTCCAGCCGCTTGCCAATTGTGGTCAGAATATCATGCAGAAGAAAAAATTCATAAGGATGGTCAAGCCCTTTATCGATCATTGAAATATCGCCGCCGGCAACAAAGCTTTTGCCCGCACCGGTAAGAATAAGCACGCGTAATTTTTTGTCCGCCGCAATATTTTTCAATATATCGTCAAGTTCATGAATCATGACCTCATTAATGGCGTTTCTGGTTTCTGGCCGGTGAAAGGTCAAAACCGCTATCTGGCCATCATTATCATATTGGATTGTTTGATAGGACATGTGTATTTCCCAGGGTTTATCTGTTAGCCTTGCGGCGTTACCAATATCTTGCAATGCCGGTTGCGGTGCGGGCCGGTAAGCTCCTCAAACCCTTCGGCAATGATTTTATCAAGGGATATTCTGGCCGTGGTCATGACCGGGTCACAGCGAACCCTGCCGCTGGCGATAAAATTCAGCGCGGTCTCAAACTCGCTATTGACATAGCCCTGACTGGCGATGATGGTTTTTTCCCGCATAAAAAGATTATAAAAGGGAAAGGCCACCGGCTCGCCGGGAACGCCCATCTGCAGGATGATACTGCCTCGCCCGCTCAAACTGTCGGCAAGCAGCAGGGCCGAACCGCTGCCCGCACATTCAAAAACAATATCGGCCCGGCGACCCTCGGTCAGGCTGGCGATGATTTTGCCCGGATCCCCGTCGCGGGGGTCGAAGGTGGCGGTGGCCCCCAGTTCTTCGGCAAGGGTTCGGCGGCTTTCAACGGTTTCAAACAGAAAAACCCGTGATGCGCCGCAGGCCAGTGCCGTTTGCATGGTCAACAGGCCAATTGGCCCCGCGCCAATGACCGCAACGCTCGCGCCCGGCGTCATCCCGCTGCGCTGTACCGCACGAACGGCGCAGGCCAGCGGTTCCGCATAGGTGGCCTGTTCAAAAGTCACATTATCCGGCAGCTTATACAGGCAATCATCGCGGACAGTGACATATTCGGCGAACGCCCCGTTGGCCGAGCCGCCCATTGTGGCAAGCACCGCGCATTGAATATATCGGCCCTGACGGCAATAATGGCAGTGATAACATGGCAGGGTCGGGCGCACCACGACACGGTCGCCGGGGGTAAAACCGCTTACTTCTGCGCCTATTTCTGTAATTTCACCGGAAAATTCATGGCCGCCGGTCATGGGGGCCGACAGACCGGTTTGCGGATGAGGCCGTGTGGGAACCATCTTGGGCCCGCTCAGATATTCCTGAACATCAGAACCGCAGATGCCGCACCATTTAACCTTGACCTTTACTTCGCCGGAACCGGGTACCGGCTCGGCGATATCCTCCAGCCGGAAATCTTTTTGCTTATAGTAACGTAATGCTTTCATGGCGTTCTCTTTATTTTTCTGATATTAGTGTAGAAAAATATACTATATAGTATAATTAAATGCTATTGTTATTTTAAAGATCGGAAATGAAATAATGAACCATATGGACGTGATGGCGGGATTTGGGTATAAGACGGGTGATTTGACCTGAGAGGAAGACAGAATATGGCGCAGAAAAAAAACAGGGCTGCGGGTGCCGCCAAAGCTAAAAACGGTATCCGGAACAAGCTTTTTGATTTTAAACGGGAACAGATTCTTGAAGTCGCCGAGCGGTTTTTCTATCATCGGGGCTATCAGGCCACCACAGTAGACGCCATTGCTGAGGAGCTTGGTGTGACCAAGCCTTTTATCTATTATCATTTTGAGAACAAGCGCGATATTCTGCTTCATCTTCTGGAACGAACCATGAGCCGGTCGCTCAGTGTTTTTGACGGGGTGGATGTTGAAAAGGGGCCGCCTGTCGAGATTTTGAAAGAATTGGTTCAGCGCTTCGTTCTTGCGGTGATCGAGACACGGGTCAGCACGGCCATGTTCTGGCGGGACGAAAAAGACCTGCCGATCAATGACAAGGAAAATATCCGCAAGATGAAACGGGATATTGATGGTGGTCTCGCCAGAATCATTGAACGTGGCATCGAAAGCGGCTGCTTTAAAGTGAATGATCCAAAAATGGTCAGCATCTGCATTGCCGGAATGATTTCGTGGATTTACACATGGTATCAGTCTGATGGTCGTTGCACGCCTGATGAAATTGCCGCCCGTATGTCCGAATATATTCTTAATATGGTTGGTGCCCACTGAATTATTGATGAGTGAAAACTAAGGAAAATATGGGACGTCTTACAGGAAAAACTGCTCTGATTACCGGCGCGGGATCAGGAATTGGTCTGGCAACGGTTCGCCTAATGGCGGCAGAGGGGGCCAGAATTATCGCGACTGATATAAACGGCGATATGGTTCAGGAGAAAGCCCGCCATCTGGGCGAGGATATCGTCACCCTGCCTCATGATGTCAGCTGTGATGCCGACTGGCAATTGGTTCGGGACAGGATAGTGGAACAATATGGCCGGCTTGATATTATGGTGAATAATGCTGGCACCAGCGGCCCCCGCCAGCCTCAGGACCCGGAATTTTCCAGTCTGGAAACATGGGACAGCATCAACCACATTAATGTTGGCGGCGTTGTTCTGGGCTGCCGTTATGCCATATCCATGATGAAACAACAGGGCGGCGCGATCGTCAATATCTCGTCACTGGCGGCGAATATGGCCACGCCGGATTTCGCGCCTTACGGCGCTGGCAAGGCGGCTGTGCGCCAGTTTGGCCGGTCAGTGGCGTTATATTGTGCCAGAAAGGGCTATAATATTCGCTGTAACAGTATCCTGCCGGGTTTCATTGAAACCCCCATGGGGCAGGAGGCGCTTGAAGGGTCCATATCGGGCGAGAAAACCGATCCGCAGGTTATGGCGGAAAAACTGAAAAGAACAATTCCCCTGCGCATTTTCGGCCAGCCAGAAGATATTGCCTATGCCGCATTATATCTGGCGTCCGATGAAGCGCGCTTCGTCACCGGAACCGACATCATCGTAGACGGCGGGGTTTCTGCCAAATAGGCCGCTAACAAATGGCGATGGGGTTTGCGGTCATTTGGGTGGCACCGACAAATTTGGGCAAGCCAAGAACAAACATGAATTCATTGATATTGTCGCGGGCCAATTCTTCGAGCATGACATTCTGAAGGTGGTAGACGCCGTTTACGGCCAGATCAAGCTGATGAACCGGAATGAATTCATCGGGATCTTCGGCCGGCATGACTTCTGTGGAATATTGATCGACCCCGATGATAACCACCTCGGCATCGGATAGATATTGCGCCGCCGCCTTGCCAAGGCCGGGAACCGGCCCGATGAATTTTTCAGGCGCATCATCCATTGTCGTAATCCAGCCGGTACGCAGCATCACCACATCTCCTGAACCGATTTTGACCTTTTGGCGTTCCATGGCCTGCTCAATATCGGCGGGGGTTATCACGTCCCCCGGTTCCATCATCTGGACACCGCGCAAGGCGGCAATATCAAGGAATACGCCGCGCGTGACGATCGGCGGAATGGTTTCCGTACCGAATTTCAGGACGCCTGTGTGGTTGTAAACCTCATCTGCCGGGGCGCCGTTATAGAAACGGTGATCAATGGCGATATGGCCAAGCCCGTCGAAATGGGTACCCATACCGGGCCAGACCGTAAAAAATTCATCAATGCCGCCGGCCTTGTTTTTCCCCCATGTGCTGCCGCCATACTGGCCCGGTGACACAACATTCATCTGAAAATTTCGCGGCGGATAGGCCGGTGTTTTCGGTCCGGTGGGAATGGCGAGGGAATAGGTATTTCCCTGCCTGACCAGACTGATCGCCTCAAGAATTTTTCCGGGATTGAGGAAATTGAGCGCGCCGATTTCATCATCGGCACCAAAACGCGAGGGATACCATTGGTCCCCAAAGGATTTTTCCGGTTTCTTGTCTTCAGGCATGGCTTTAACCTTTCTCAGATTATTGTAATATTACAAATAGACGGTCAGGGCGTGACGATTGATGACAGCGCAATATCCGACAATCGTTGCCAGCGTTCTATGCTGTAGGTTTCCTCCATCAGGCCCGCCGTCATGCCAACGAACGTCATATCACGCACAGGGTCAATCCAGAACACCATGGAACCAACGCCGGCATGACCAAAGGTGCGCGGGCTGGCCAGACTGCCGTAATATTGCGGGAATATTCCCTCGCCCCGCAGATAAAAACCAAGCCCCAGATAGGCGGGGAACTCATCCCAATTCCGGAATTCACGGGCAAAAACCCAGGCATCATTGACCATCTGCCCGGTTTGATTACGGGTGGCAAGATCAATGGTAAGCGGCGACAACAGACGTGTGCCGTTAAGCTCACCGCCGCGCCGGAGCATTTCGGCAAAGCGGAAAYAGTCTGTTGCCGTGGAAAAGGCTCCCGCAGAAGGTATTTCCGCCTTTTCATCCAGAAGATGATCCAGAGCCTCAAGCATGGCCGGGGACATCAGCCCCTCTTCCCAGCCACGGGCCCGGATAGGCACCCGGCGATCTGCCAGATCAGGACGGGCGCCCAGCGATGTATCTTTCATGCCAAGAGGGGTCATGACTTCTTCTTCCAGTATCTGCCGGTAGGATCTCTTTCCGCCATCCAGCCGGCGTACCACTTCCGCCAGAATGGAATGGGATCCAATGGGGCTGTAGCTGACGGATTTTCCGGGTACAGCCTGAACAGGCAGCGCGCAAAGGCTTTGTACGGTGGCCTCAAGATTCGGATAGACATCCAGCGGAATTGGCAACATCCCCCCCATTCCCCCGGTATGGCCCAGCAGTTGCCCCACGGTAATTCTTCCCTTGGCAAGGACACCAAATTCAGGGATAATATCTGCGATACGGGTGGTAAGCCGAAGGTCCCCCCGCTCAAAACGTGACAGCAGCAGCGTGGCCGCCAGGGGCTTTGTCAGGGACATAACGGCAAAAACGTCATCCTTCTTTGCCGTCCGGCCCGTTTTATGGTCGGTGGAGCCGATGGCTTCATGAAGAACGACCTTGCCATGACGGGCAACAATAACAACAGCTCCGTCATAGGTGCCTTTTTCCACATCACGCTCAATGGATGTGGAAAGACGATTCAGGCGATCGCCATCAATTCCGACAAGTTCCGGCTTGTGTATTTCCATATTGTGCTTTTCCATGGGTGGTCTCCTGAATTAAAAATATAATCGCTGAATTTATAAAATAATACTGAATTGTATAATATAATACTATATGGTATATTTTATCAGGACACAACCAAATAATTCAACAACAGGAGCTATCGAATGAACAGGGAAAAAATAATGAAGGCACTCACCATTCCGCGCATCGGTTCTGCGGATGTTCTTGACTATACAGAAGTCCCACTTCCCATAGTGCCGCAGGGCTGCCTTTTGGTCAAGGTCTCCACGATGGGCCTGAGTTTTGGTGATGTGATGATACGCAAGGGTGAATATCCCCATATGCCGCCCCTGCCTTTCATACCGGGATTTGAAGCCTGCGGCGTGGTTACGCAGGTCGGTGACGGTGTTGACCGCGCGTGGCTTGACCAGCGCGTTGTGGTTTCGGTCATGAATGCCCAYGCAGAATATCTTGTGGTGCCGGCCCTGTTTGCCGCGCGGGTAGCGCAATCTGTTTCCGATGAGGCGGCCGCCGCCGTGCCAAGTAATTATCTGACCGCCCTCAAGATGCTGGATGATATTGGCCGCGCGGTCACGGGKGAAACTATTTTAATTCATGCGGCGGCGGGCGGTGTGGGTACCGCATTGTTGCAGCTTGCCAAATTGCGGGGGTTAAAGACGATTGGCATTGCGGGCGGCGCTGAAAAATGCGCCTTCACTCTGGATCAGGGGGCCGATGCCGCCATTGATTATCTGTCAGAAGATGTCCCGGCCCGCCTGCGGGAAATTACCGATGGCCGGGKGGTGGATGTCAGTTTCAATTCCGTATGCGGCAATACGCTTTATGATGATGTTGAAGGGCTGGCCCCCTTTGGCCGGCTGGTCATATTTGGTATGGCCATGGGGCCGCCGCCGTCGGATTTAATCCAGAAGTTTCTGGCGCGTTTTTCAGACAGCATCAGCCTTCACACATTCAGTTTCGAAACGGTGGCCGTCCATCAGGCGGCAGACGTTGGCAGCAGCCTTCACATGTTGATGGAATTGCTCGCCGCCGGGAAAATCGCCCCGCCCATATGGCGCGTTTTTGATTTGCGCGACGCGGCAGAGGCTCATGAAATGCTGGAATCCAGAAAGGTTCTGGGTAAAGTGGTCTTCAGGATAAATTCGTAGCGGAGTGATAAAAATGGTGATGAAAACATATGACTGGGTGGCCCATTATGCCCATCGTCACGGTGATAAAGTGGCTTGCGTTGATGTTGAGGGGGCTGTTCGCCTCAGCTATTTTGAGCTTGATCACCGGGCTTGCCGTCTGGCCTCTTATCTGACCTTGAGCCTTGCCCTGAAAAANGGGTGACCGCATTGCCATTCTGGCCTGTAATTCCGCAGATTATCTGGTGGTGCAGCAGGCCTGCGTTAAAACGGGCGCCATCTTGCTGCCTCTGAACTGGCGTTTAACGGCACCGGAAATCAGCTATCAGGTGACAAATTCCAAACCGGAGATTTTGATTTACGGCGATGATTTTGCCGAATTGGCGCAGAATGTGGCCCGGGAATGCAATATTCCGCATCTTGTGGAATGGAAGGCGGAGTCAAGAGAGAGTGAATTTGAGCAGGCCATAAATGCCGCCTCCCCCGATTACAATTCGGTGGTGTTGTCTCTCGATGACCCCTGGGCCATTATGTATACGTCGGGCACGACCGGATTTCCCAAGGGGGCCATCCTGACTCATGGCATGGCCTTATTCAATGCCATCAATTATGGTAWTGTCAATCATATTAGCAGCGATACGGTAAATCTGTGTTTTCTGCCCCTGTTCCATACCGGCGGCCTGAATAATTGTATCAACCCGACCTTTCACAAGGGGGGAACGGTTGTGCTGTGCCGAAATTTCGATCCGGCATTTGTTCTCAAGCTTATTTCCGATCCGGATTTGGCCATAACCAATATGATGGGGGTTCCGGCAATTTTTCTGATGTTGAGCCAGCATGAGGATTTTGAAAAAACCGATTTTTCCCGTATCAAAAACGCCCCGGTTGGCGGTGCGCCGGTGCCGATCAGCATGCATCGCCTGTGGCGCGAGCGCGGTGTGGCATTGCAGGAGGGCTATGGCCTGACCGAAGGCGGCCCCGCCGTGATTATCAGCGAGATTGACCAGCCCCTTGAAAAGGCCGGCGCGGCGGGTATGCCCGTACTCCACGGCGAAATCCGCCTTGTGGATCCGGATGGCCGGGATGTTCAGGATGATGAAGTTGGTGAAATATGGATCAAAGGGCCGGCGGTAACCCCGGGCTACTGGAATAATCCGCAGGCCAATGCCGATGCCTTTATTGATGGCTGGTTTCGCACAGGCGACGCCGCTTACCGCGATGGTGACGGTTATTATTATATTGTTGACCGCTGGAAGGATATGTATATCTCGGGCGGGGAGAATGTCTATCCGGCCGAAGTTGAAAACGCCCTCTATGAGATTCCCCGGATTGCGGAAGTTGCCGTGATCGGTATTGCGGAGGAAAAATGGGGGGAGGTTGGCTGCGCCGTTGTTGTCGTGAAACCCGGCGAGACATTGACCGAGCAACAGATTATGGATCATTGCACCGACAGGCTGGCCCGCTTTAAAATTCCCAAGAAAATCATTTTTCTGGACAGTTTGCCGCGTAATGCCATGAATAAAATATTGAAGGGTGAATTGCGTGATCAGCTCGGGCTGGGGCAGTTGATCAGAAAATAGGGCAGCCTGCTCTCAGAGCCCTATTATTGAAAAAACTTGCCGGGTTTGTTTTGCCCGGCAAGTTTTTTATGGTTTCAGGTTTTATGGTTTAGAAATGGTAAGACAGGCTGACACCCCATTCTCTTGGCTGGCCATACATACCAAAGAAATAACCCAGACTGCCAGGCACTCCGCCGCCGTTGATAAGGTAGGTTTCATTGGTCAGGTTGGTGCCGAACAAGGCCAGTTCCCATGCTTCGTCAGGCGGCATATATGTGATGCGGGCATTAAACAGGCTATAGGCATTTTGCGCGATGGCCTCACTGTTCTGTACATTGTTATACACCTTGCTCTGATAGGTCCAGTCGCCGCGTACCGTCACGCTCGCTTCATTATCAAGGGGGATGCTATATTGGACAGAACCGCTCAGGTTCCACTTTGGCGTTTTGATGAATTCATTGCCCAGAGAGATACTCGTTGCTGTTCCGATATCCGTATATTCCGCATCCGTATAACCGACGTTGAAAAACATATCGAGTCCTTCGGCCGGACGGGCCTGCAATTCAAGCTCAATACCCATGATCTTGGATTTTCCGGCATTATCAATGGAAACCACGAGGTTGCCATTAGGAGCAGCAGTAACCGCGTTCAGCTGCATATCCTTGTATAAATAATAAAAGCCGGCCAGATTGGCGCGCAGACGCTTGTCAAACAGATCGGATTTTACACCAACCTCAAAGGCATCAACATATTCAGGATTAAATGACGTCAGTTCATCTTCAAGGATTGGCCGGCCATTGAAGCCGCCGCTCTTGWAACCGCGTGAATAGGAACCGTAAAGAAGGACATCATCATCGGCYWWAKMTYCWAKWSCWMSMYTGSRWRYWRSCWSYKYMMAKMYKKYCKYCRMSSWSSSMGGTGWYCCKMMGAKRWAKWCATTGGCGTTAATACGGCGATGCACAAGGAAATATTTCTTTTTCTCGTAAGTATATCTCAGGCCGCCTGTAATGCTCAGGTCTTCGGTCAGGGAAAAGCTGCCCTGAAAGAAAGCAGCATAGCTGTTATTGGTTACCTCATTGAAAATATCAAGATTGATATCTAGCAAGGCGTTGATGGGGTTTCCGGGGCCACCGGGCGCAGTGGGAGCGCCAAGTGGTGAGCCGTCAAGCGGCCCGGCCAGAGCCTCCAGACCATTAAAAAGACCGGATGCGAAATTCACTGTGTTGCGATCTATGGCCGTTTCATTGAAATAATAAAGCCCGGCGACCCAATTGAATTTGTCATCAAAACTCAATCCGGTGAATTGTAGTTCCTGACTGAACTGATTCTGGGTAACCCTGTTGAAGGGCTCGTTCAGGGGAAGATTGGTAAAGTCACCGTCCGTCCCGAAATCCACTTGCAGTTCGCGGTAGGCGGTAATCGATTTGACCCCTATGTCACCCGCATCCCAATCGACAGTGACTGAGCC
>NVVM01000065.1 GCA_002402225.1 Alphaproteobacteria bacterium | reverse complement strand
AGTAAAGCTTACCGGCAAAAAAATGGATGATAAGATCTATTATTGGCATACGGGCTATCCGGGCGGGATCAAACAGCGCACGCCGCGTGATATCCTCGAAGGCGACCATGCGGAACGTGTGGTGGTGCAGGCTGTGAAGCGGATGCTGCCTAGCGGCTCGCTCGGTAGTCAGCAGATGAAAAATTTGCGGGTTTTTGTTGGGCCGGAACATACACATGCCGCCCAGAACCCTGAGGTTATTGATGTGGCAGCAATGAATATCAAGAATACAAGGAGCAGGGCATAATGGCTGAAGAAAAGAAAACGCTGGAAGACCTGAAGGATATTACTTCAGAAATCAAGGCCAAGGCTGTTGCAGCTCAGGAAACTGATAGCGAGACTGTGGTTGTCCAGCCAAAGATCGACGCGCAAGGCCGCTCATACGCAACGGGCAAGCGTAAAGATGCGGTTGCCCGCGTCTGGATCAAGCCGGNTAAAGGCCTTATCACGATCAATGGCCGCGATCAAAAAATTTACTTTGCCCGTCCAACGCTGCGCATGATTGTTAACCAGCCTTTCGGTGTGACATCTCGCGTGGGTCAATTTGATGTGATTGCAACGGTTAAAGGCGGCGGTCTGTCCGGTCAGGCCGGGGCGGTACGTCATGGCATTTCAAAGGCATTGACATATTACGAACCTGATTTGCGTCCGGCATTGAAAGCCAATGGCTTCATGACCCGCGATGCTCGCGTAGTTGAACGTAAAAAATACGGTAAAGCCAAAGCCCGCAAGAGCTTCCAGTTCTCCAAACGTTAAACCTAATATGTTGGTTGATTTTTGGCCAGAAAAGATTAAAAGGTCGCTCTACGGAGCGGCCTTTTTTTGTAAGATGAAATAAGAAAGTCGTTATTGTGGGGTGACGGCTTCAATACCACTAAATTGATCATTGAAATTATAATTTATTGCGCACCAGTTTCCATTTGGCTTAAGATACATGTCAAAAGTAATGGTTACAGGGTAGTTTTCCAAATTGAGAAAATAGATAAACCGATTGTTGTTGGACGATATTCTTTCACGGCTTACTAAATCATAACYGATAGGTTTCCCAAATAAACCAATAAGATAATTCAATTGCTTGTTCTGATTATTGATAAATGAGGCATTAAAGATGTTGCAGTTAATAGGGCTCTTGCTCAAGCTATCGGTAAAATTCTGTTTAACATATTTAGACATAACTTCTTTTGTTAAAGCCATAGGTTTAGAAGATGTGTTGTGATTAGAATTAGATAGTGGAGATATTATGGTCAATTTATCGCTAAAATTGAATTTTATGACAAACCATTCATTTTGAACTTTATGCAGTATCATTGAGAGATGTATCGGTTGCTGATTATAAAATACTTGATAAATGTWMYSRWGKRYWYWTRRKKWWRMWYYSTYWKYRSKYGMRMAKGSRAAWSMMWRRRYSTKWYSTRSKWTSGWAATCATATGCTCAGTATTAAGAATTGCAAGATCAATTTCTTGTTTCCGCGATTCGAGAAACCTCAATCGAGAGAAAATACCCCTAATCGCTTCCTGTTCTTTTCCGTTGATAATTTTTTCCAGGAAAATTTCAGCTACTTTTTTTTGATCATTATTTTGTGCGGCTACGGCATAAGAATAAGTGTGATTTGATAAGAAAAGAAATAAAAGAAATGCTAATCGCATGAGTTCCCCCGAATTTATATTAAATGCTATATCTGAAATTACTGAAATTWTATTCTTTCAGAAGATTATGGCTTTGGCAAGATGGATTGTAAATTGATGGTTAGAATAGTTGCRAAAATGATGAAGTTTAAAATGAGAATATTATAAATGAATTTTCCCTACAGATAATTTTGAATTAATTGAATAAAGGGATTATACAATATCAATATATATTTCTAACCATGGAAAATTCCAATGACAGTCACATCTAAAACAGATACATCCAAGAAAATCAGAGCCGCAATATTAGGTGCCAGTGGCTATACGGGGGCGGAGTTGATTCGTTTGCTGGTGCGTCATCCAAATGTAGAGATTGTTCTTATGACGGCCGACCGTAAGGCGGGCCAGCCTCTTGAAACGGTCTATCCTCATTTAACCGGGCTTGGGCTGCCGGATTTAATGGCGATCAAGGATGTGGAATGGCCGGGGCTTGAACTGGATGTGATATTCTGCGCCTTGCCCCATGCCACGTCACAGGAAATCATCAAGGGTATTTTACATGCCACCGGTCATGATTTTATTGATGAAATGATCATTGAACGCCCGGCGGATTATGCCAACGCCATTAAAGGCTCGGTCAAGGTGATCGACCTGTCGGCGGATTTCAGGCTGCGGGATATTGAGGTTTATACCAAATGGTACCTTGAATATCATCAGGCCCCCGAACTGCAAAAAGAAGCTGTTTACGGCCTGACCGAACATTACCGCGAAGAGATCAAGAACGCCCGCCTTGTGGCCTGCCCGGGATGCTATCCCACGGCGGCGTTGCTGGCGCTCATTCCGCCGCTTTCGGGCAAGATCATCAAAAAAGACGGCATCATCATTGACGCCAAATCCGGCGCGAGCGGCGCGGGCCGCAGTTTGAAAGAAGCCAATTTATTTGCCGAGGTGTCAGAAGGCATGCATCCTTATGGCATTGCGGGTCATCGGCATTCTCCTGAAATTGAGCAGGAGCTGTCCCGCGCGTGGGGCGAGGATCTTATGGTGACTTTCACGCCGCATCTGGTGCCCAYGAACAGGGGCGAACTGGAAACAATTTATGTGACCCTGCAAGACGGGCAAACGGCCGCTGATCTGCGGGAAAATCTGATCACCGCTTATCAGGATGAGGCTTTTGTCCATGTGGTGGCAGACGGCGTGGTGCCGGCGACCCGCCATGTGAGAGGCTCCAATCAATGCCTGATCGGGGTTTTTGAAGACCGCGTGCCGGGCCGGGCCATCATTGTGGTGGTCATTGATAATCTGATCAAGGGATCATCGGGACAAGCCATTCAGAATATGAATATCATGTTCGGCCTGACTGAAAGTCTTGCGCTGGAGCAGGCTCCATTGTTCCCATAAAACCCCATGGAAGGCAGAGAGCCATATGGCACAAGAAAACTTCAGGCGCGCCCCCGGCGGCGGAAAATTATACATCTATAACGGCATAWGGCCAACCTTGGGGCGGGACGTATTCATCGCCCCCGGCGCGCGGATCATCGGCGATGTGGAAATCGGTGATAAATCCAGTATCTGGTTCAATTGCGTTTTGCGCGGCGATGTCAATCATATCCGTGTCGGCAAAGGCAGCAATATTCAAGATGGCACCGTCGTTCATGTGGAGGGCGATGGGGCGGCGACGCTGATTGGGGATAACGTTCTGATTGGCCATAGCGCAATGATCCATGGCACTATTATCGAGGACCGGGGCTTTGTTGGCCTTGGGGCTGTGACCATGGATGGTTGCGTGATCGAAGGTGACGGCATGGTGGCTGCGGGCGCTCTGCTCAGTCCGGGAAAGCGGGTTCGGGCGCGGGAATTATGGGTCGGCAGGCCGGCCAAGAAAATCCGTGATCTGGATGACGGGGCATTGGAAGGCATGATGGCGGGGACAATCGGCTATCAGCAGCTTGCCGAGAAATATCTGCGGGAATATTCCGCCTAATCTGTGCCTTCTTAATCTGTAACAGTCGTCTTCTCCAGAGCGGCGGCGGCTTCGCCCAGAATACGGCCTTCCAGTGATAATTCCAGAAAACGGATATAATCCTTCGGCTCTGAAATTTTCTTTTTGGCAACGGGGATTATTTCAAGGGAATTTGTTGCATCCAAACCATATTTTTGAATAAGCAGGATCATTTCAGAACTTAATTCTTCAAGTTCTTTGCGGATAGATGTGAGTGTTTGCGGCTCAGAAGATAGCATATTTTACCCTTATTTTAATATTTTACATATACGATATCTGAAGGAAAAATTGTGAAATATTTTGCATAAAAAGTTATTAATTCGAAGTTTTCCCACGCAAAACAACATATATTTCAAATACATGTATTGTTTATGATGTTAAATGTTTTTACCTTTTTTGACACAGATCAAAGATGTTATGAGGCTATTCCCTTAAAAGTTTCTCTTGAAATCAATTAACTGAGGAAACTAAAAAAATGACCCATACACTTTTAAAATCTGTAAGCATTGCGGCCCTTATCGCATCTTCTGTTCCCATGACCGCAGCGGCGAAGGAAGCGGGTGATTTATTGATGCGGGCCCGCGTTATTTATGTTGCACCGGATGAAAGTGCGACCACGTCTATTGGCGGCACTGTTGGTCTTAATAATGACGTTGTTCCCGAGCTGGATTTCACCTATTTCCTGACAGACAATATCGGCGTTGAGCTTATTCTTGCGACAACAAAACATTCTGCAACGGCTATTAATACGGCGCTGGGCGCATCTGTAGAGCTTGGCAATGCCATGCTGTTGCCGCCCACATTGACGTTGCAATATCATTTTAATCCAAAGGGTGTTTTAAGCCCCTATGTTGGTGCCGGCATTAATTACACTTTCTTCTATAGCGAAAATGCGGCGGGCGGGGCCATTACGGATATTGATCTTAAGGATAGTTTTGGCCTGGCCCTTCAAGCGGGCTTTGACGTTAAAGTGAATGATGAAYGGTCTTTCAATGTTGATGTGAAGAAAGTCTGGCTGAATACAGATGTGAGTATCAACGGCGGCGGCGTGACGGCACARMTTSANATKRWKYYTTGGATTTTTGGTGTTGGCTTCGGTTACACTTTTTAATGTCTTTCACAGTTTTAGGGAACAAAGRTTGATTTGTTTTACTTTTAAGGATTTTTGACATAGACTTATTGTAATATTTCTTAAAATAAGGAATTGTCAGAGTGGAACGACCTAAACCGCCTTGTGCGGGATTTCATCACTTTCTTTACCAGCAATCCTTATTGTTGCCAGTTTTCAAGCGCCTCCCGATTTTCGGGGGGCGTTTTTTATTTTAGCCCCTAACAGTGCAGGAGATAACCATGGGTAAAAAAGCAAGACGTGCCAAAGGTCATAAAGAGTTCCAGAATATTCATACGTCAAATATTCGACCTCTTTATAAGGATCAGGAAAGCTCATGGAACCCTTTAAATAGTACGGAAGAGCCAAGAGAGCGAAAATATATTCGGAAAATCAAACCACAAAGTGACAATCAAAGACATATGATGGAGGCCATAGAGCAATATAAWGTGGTTCTTGCCGTGGGGCCGGCGGGGACAGGGAAAACTTATGTGGCCGTTGCCAAGGCGGTGGAGGCCTTGGAGGCCGGCAAGGTCTCTCGTATTGTGCTCTGCCGCCCGGCGGTTGAGGCCGGCGAGAATTTAGGCTATTTGCCCGGCGCACTGGATGAAAAACTCGCGCCATATTTGCGGCCCTTGTATGATTGTTTGAGTGACCGTATGGGGCTGCGTAATTTAAAGAAGTATCTTCATGACGGCACCATTGAAATTGCCCCGATCGCTTATATGAGGGGGCGCACGTTGAATAACGCTTATGTGGTGGTGGATGAAGCCCAAAACTGCACCTATAGCCAGCTTAAAATGTTGCTTACGCGCCTTGGCTGGCAATCAACAATGGTTTTAACCGGTGATCCAGACCAGTCCGATCTTTTGAACGGTCTATCGGGCTTGAATGATATAACCGAGCGATTAACAGCCTTGGATGATGTGTCWGTGGTGCATTTARGGGATAAGGATATTGTTCGTCATCCCCTSGTCGCTGCCATGTTATCGGTTATCTAAGCGCAGAACGCTCTAGAGCATAAAAACTCTATGCGTCCGGTTCCATAAGGCGATGAAGGTGAACCACCACATATTTTGTCATGGCATCATCCACGCTGGCATGACTGGCACTTTTCCAAGCTTCATAAGCTTTTTTATAGCTGGGGAAGATGCCAACGACATCCAGATTATCTGGATCTGAAAAGTCTAATGTTTGCGGGTTGGTAACTTTTCCGCCAAATACGAGGTGTAAAAGATTGTCGGCCATTCTTACGTCTTTCAGGTCATTGAAAATCATGCGGACCAGTGAAATATTTCATCCAGCCGGCCGATCTTCTGGTTTTTCTAGCTATCATCAGCGGCCATAATGCCGCCCTTTACAATGGATTTCATGAAAGTGATCAGGCCTGACATACCGCTTGCTGCAATGCGCGATGAAAAATCATCCCTTTGGGTACGGGCCATGCTGWTACCTTCTATTTTAACATCAATGATTTTATAGCGGCGTTCTTCTGATATTGTTTTTGGGGCCGAGGAAATGACAGGCCGAACCCGCCAGTCAACATCATAGGATTTATTTTCGCCGTCGATAACTTTGGTTCTGATGTACATATCTCTTTTACCATTGGGCAGCGTTCTGCCGACACGCACTTCCCGGGTATCAAGCTTTGCTAGGCGGCTCGTATAGACTTTAATCAGATATTCGGGGAATAGGGCGTAATAATCTTCTAAATTGACTTTGGTTGCCTGTTTTCTGTGACGACCCAGAGAAATTCTGCCAATATAATTGACATCGAAGCCTTCCAGCAGGATGCCGCGAAAGCGAGTTTCCTGATCAGCTATGCTGTTGCCAGTACCTTTTAAACTGGTCAGAGCTTTGTCAGCTAATTTTTGAATGAATTCAGCGGCTTCCTTTTGTACTTCAGGATTTTCGTTAAGCTTCTCTTTTTTCTCGATGGCCCATAGATTTTGAGCCCAGAATAGGGTGGCTAACAAGAGGGCTGTTGAGAATGTTGCTATAAACATTCTGAAAACATGCCTTTTGGGGTCAAGCTTTTTAGCTCTGGATATATTCGTCATTGTAGAAGTCTTTCGCATTTCCATCATCATCCATATTGAGTGTGACGTATTATATAGCCCTTATTTTATAACTTTTTAGTTAAATCGTAAAATTATTTATTATGCCGGGGTTTGCGAATAATTAAGGTCAGGGGGATCAGGCGTAAAAAAAGCACTGATGCCTGAGGCACCAGTGCTTAAAAATTTGCCTTAAATAAAAATTATTTAAGTGTTTTCAAATAAGCAATCACATTAGCGCGATCTTTGGGTTTTCTCAAACCGGCAAAGCTCATTTTTGTTTTTTTAACCAGTTTCCTTGGTTTCTTCAGGAAAAGATCCAATGTGGCCTCGTCCCAGGTCAGGCCGGATTTTTTCAGGGCCGGGGAGAATTTAAAACCTTCTATATGAGCGGCCTTGAGACCGACAATGCCGAATAAATTTGGTCCAACAAGGTTTCTGCCGCCTTTATCAACGGTGTGGCAGGCTTTGCATTTTTTAAAAACCTTTGCCCCTTTAACGGGATCACCTATAATGGCATCACCTTCGGCGAAGGCGGCGCTTGAAAGTGATATTGCTGCCATGACAGCCACTGACAACATTAGAAATATACGGTTCATTACTTGGTCCTTTTGCAATTCAATATTTGATAAAAAAAAGATTTTAGATACGCCCTTTTAACACCCCACTTCTTAACGAATAGTGAGGAAAATTCAAGTTTTATTTATTCTGATAAAACTTTATGACCAAATCATGTTCTTTGGGCGGAAAAGCACCAAAGGGAGCATATGACGCCCCCTTTGGTAAAATATATATTCTTTGACTTTATGTCGGTTCAGATACGGCGGTTTCCCGATTGGATTTTATTTCGCCGCTTTTGATTTTACCCATGAAGGAAATCATGCATTGCCGAACAACAGGGGCCAGAACGACGACGCCAATGAGGTTGGGAATGGCCATGGAAAAGAGGGCTGCATCAGAAAAATTGACAACTTCCGTCAAGGACATGGTCGCGCCGATCACGGTGACGCTGCAGAATAACAGTTTATAGATGATTTCCATTTTCTTGCTTTTGCCAAATAAGAAAGTCCATGACTTTATACCGTAATAGGACCAGGTGATCATGGTGGAAAAGGCAAAAAGGAATACGGCTATGGCCAATATATAGGGGAACCAGGAATAAACCGATGCGAAGGCTTCCGAGGTTAACTTAACGCCGCTCAACCCGCTGCCGTCCAGATAAACCCCCGTAATGACAATGACAAGGGCCGTCATGGTGCAAACGATAACCGTATCGATGAAAGGCTCAAGCAGAGAAACCAGTCCTTCGGTCGCAGGCTCGCTCGTTTTCACAGCCGCATGGGCAATTGGCGCCGACCCGATGCCGGCCTCATTAGAGAAGGTTGCCCGGCGCATGCCCTGAATCATCACACCGATGATGCCGCCGTATGCCGCCTCAGGCGCGAAGGCCCCATTGATAATCGTCATGAAGGCTTCTGGAATTTTCTCGTAATATCCAAACAGGATGCTGAGGGCGGCAACCAGATAGAGAATACACATAATGGGCACGAGTTTTGAGGTGACCTTTGCGATGGATTTGATGCCGCCAATAATGACAAGTCCCACCAGAACAGCCATGCCAAGACCAAATACCCAACGATAATCTGTGAAGAAATTTGTGCTGTCGCCGGCAACAATTTGAAATTGCTCAATGGTTTGGCTGATTTGGAAAATATTACCGCCGCCAAATGAGGCAAAGACGCAGCAGATAGAGAAGATAACCGCCAATGTCATGCCAAGGCGCGGCATACCTTTTTCAGCAAAGCCGGCTTTCAGGTAATGCATGGGGCCACCTGATATTGTGCCATCTTCATGGATGACACGGTATTTAACGCCAAGCGTACATTCGGCAAATTTCGCCGACATGCCAAGAAGACCAACAATGATCATCCAGACCGTGGCCCCGGGGCCGCCAAGGCTGATGGCAATGGCAACGCCGCCAATATTACCAAGTCCCACCGTGCCAGATAAGGCCGCTGACAAGGCCTGAAAATGGGTGACTTCACCGGCATCTTCCTTTTTGGTGTAATCTCCTCTGACCACTTTTAAGGYGRTTGWRAAGCNNSGYGNRTATTGATGAATCTAAAATAAATCGTACAAAAAATACTGCCCGCGGCCAACCAGAGCACAATCAGTGGCAGGGACTGCCCCCCAACCTGAATAGCGGTAAAAATAACATCTGAATAAAAACCGGTGAAGGGTTGAATAAAGTCATTTAACGCCTGATCAAACTCTTTCATATCGAACGCRTGAGCAGAAGTGGGCATTAGTCCGGCAAATAACGCTATACTAATGATCGCTCGTTTTAGCTTTGATATCATAAATATCCCCTWRAWATTACNAKWWWRYRCTGAANAAWGKYKTWTWTTTTTAATTATGTCGMTTCTTATAGCGTAAATTAACGACAGTTTAACCTCTTTTATGAAAAATAGGGCCCTGAAATATAGATACATAAAGTTACCGTCTGATTCTTTAAGGCTAAATCAGGCGGGACGGCAGAAAAAATACAACTGCCCCAAATTAAAGGCAACGGATTCAATGACTGAACATTTAACCAACTCGGACATCACTGCATTACTCAGCAACCCAACGCCTGAGAATCGCGCGGAAGCGGCTAAAGTTGTTAGCAAGAAATTTAATTCAGGCGAATTAAGTGATAATGAACGTCAAGTCGCTCAGGAAATTTTCAAGGTTATGGTTCAGGATGCGGAAGAACGTGTTCGTGCCGCCTTGTCGGATAGCTTGAAAGATAATCCTGAAATTCCCCATGATGTTGCCGTTGCCCTGGCCAATGATGTGGTGGGCGTTGCGGGGCCTATGCTCGAATTCTCGGAAGTTCTGACTGATGAAGACTTGAAAGAAATCATCACAAGCCAGGGCGCAGATAGCCAGATTGCCATTGCAAAACGGGAAAGTTTATCGGCTGACCTTACCGACGCTATTGTTGAAAATAGTGATAGTGAAGAGGTGATCGCGACTTTAGTATCCAACGAAGGCGCTGACCTTAAGGAAGATACCATGAGCAAGGTCATGGATAAATATGGCGAGGTCGAGGCCGTAAGTAATTCTCTTGCGGGTCGGAGCCAATTGCCCATTAACGTCGCGGAACGTCTGGTGTCACTCGTATCCGAAAAAGTACGGGATCATTTGGTAACCAAACATGAAATGACCCCGAATATGGTCATGGATCTCTTTTTAAGTGCGCGCGAACGGGCCACCGTCAGCTTGCTCAGCGACGGCGCAGACGTCATGGATGTCAGGCGTCTGGTAGAGCAATTACACAGCAATGGCCGTCTGACGGAAACGCTTATTTTTCGGGCCATCTGTATGGGGGATGTTGTCTTTTTCGAGGCCGCTCTTGCAAAATTATGCAATATTCCTGTGAGCAGTGCCTATAAATTAATCCATGATCGCGGCAGCATGGGTATCGAAGCCATTTACCGTCAATGTAAATTATCGCCGGAAATGTTRCCWATCGTACAGGCYGCYCTWRRTGTKRCSMRWGATATGGAAACCAGYGCCRGYGAWGAYCGSSACMGRTTCCAGCAGMGWATGCTKGARCGKATGCTGACCAATTGYGARGATGATTTTGATCCKGAAAATTTGGATTATTTCATTACAAAACTGGGGTCTTCAAAAAACAGTGACGAGGCCGCGTAACAGAATATTTCATGAGTTTATTTCTTTTTGGTTGAAAGACGTTCGGTTGCCTGTGCCAGAAACAAATAAACTTTACCGGTTTCCGATGAAATAAGCGCCACACTGAAGGTGCTATAGCTTTCTGAAGCCATGGACTGGGATATGAGGTTTTCAAAAATCTGCATATATTCCAGCACATATTTACGAAATTCACCGTCAGATTTATATTTTTCACGTATGGCATCGGCATGTTTTTTATTGATTAATTTCTTGAGCTTGCGAATGAAAGTATTTTTGTCGCCGTCAATATAGGATTRCCACACCTTATCTGAAATATCATCTTCAAAATGGCGGTTGATATCAATGGACAGGGATTGTAGCTGTTCAATTATTTTTGAGGCAAGGTCGGAAAAATGATTTCCATTTTTATCCCGGTTCTTTTGCTCAATGGCTTCGGCATCAATCAGAATGCTTTTATTGGAAAGTTGGATGGCATTGATGAGCTGCTGAAATTTCTCCGAATGTTGATCAATGGCCTGACTTGCTTCATCCGCGGCTTCAATCGCACTGGCAGAGGCCAGAAATATATTCTCAGAGGCATGATGCATTTGATCGGACACATGGGCGGACCTATCCATGGCCTGTTCCGCCGCATTGGCATGTTCTTTCTCGACTTCTATTAGTTTTTCTGCCAGTTCATCTAATCTGGATAAGGTATCCGAACATTGATTCTCGACAAGGGAAGCTGTTTTTTGCCAATTTTCAGACAGCYTTGCCGCTTGGGTATCTGTTGCGGTGAAATATGTGCTGACGGTATCACCCATGTCCTGAATATTGCGAATGGTATTTTCAGTGCGCCCACGTATATCATCAATATGATCAGACAAATACCCTGTTTGATCAACAATTCCGCCAATTATTTCCTGTGCATGTTCGCCAAGACCACTTGACTGGTCTTTTAAGTTTTGCACCGCGCTATCCAATTGGCCGGTGATATGGGACAGGCTTTTGACAATATTGTCATGGTGATCTTTAAAAAATTCTTCGGATTTATCAWCCTGAATGCGGAATTCTTCTGTTATCTGCCCGAAAGATGAATGGTGTTCTTGCATTAATTCCGTCTTTTCATTCAGGCTGTCCGTAGTGAGTTTGACAGCTTGATCCACTCTGGTGGCTTGTGCTTCGACGGATAATATTGTGCCTTCCAGTTTTTCAGTTGCCTCACCGGCAAAAAGTTGGATCTGATCCGTTTGTTTTTCCATCTGTTCCATGAACCGGTCGAATTTCTGGTTCATGTTTTCGCTGATTTCGCTGCCTTGGCTGGCGATAAACTCGGTTGCTTTGCCAGAATTCTGGTCTAGAATATTTTGCATTTCCTGTGTTTGTTCGATTAAATTCCGGCGAATTAATTCAGCTTGTTTTTCAAGAGCATCTTCTATGGTGCTAAGCCGTGCCGTAATAGTATGTTCCAATGTTTCGCTTTTGGCATCAAGGTCATTGGTCGCGCGTCCCATATGATCGACTAAACTGTCTGACAAATTTTGAGAGGATTGAACAATCTGCTCGGCATTTTCTTTAAAGGAGCTGCTGGCCTCATCAAGTAAGATTTTACTTCTATCCGTCGCTTCATCAAGCCTCTGGCCCATGGCGGCGGCCTGATCCTGAAAGGCTTCCCCGCATTGAGTTGTCTGGCTTAGGGCATCTGCCGTGACGGCGGTTAGATTTGTTGCCTGCTCAACAAGCGTTTGGGTGATTTTTTCGGATTCCTCAGCCGTTTTTTGGTTTAATTCGGTAATAATATGGGATTGTTTATCCATTTTTTCRCAGATGTCATCGGTATTTTCAGATAATTCTGCCAGACCCTTGGCAAGCAGGGCCTGTTTGTCTATGAGCGATTGACTAAGGWGATTNAAWSWWYWTWYWKRYRYWKMWCAATTGNNCNYSKWYAKSKMWTYWRAMMYWRTMATYAWMSMMWYKKWYAYWWTYWYYRATTGCTTNKCKMTWMWKYTGGMTYTWYMWKCWMGGGTTTTATTTTGGAAAATTATTTCGTTACTGACTTTCTCAGAATTCTGCCGGGTGATGTTGGTGATGCTTTCACTGTCAAATTTTATCTGCCTGAACTGATTTTCAAGTTTATCGGTATGATCCGTGATATCGACCATTAAACGGGCAAAGGCCTCCCTTTCTGTTGATAAAGTTGTTTGAAGATTTGCGGCTTTGGCTTCTGCATCTGTTGTGACTTCAAATAAATTACTTATTTGATCTTGGAACCGGTTCTCCAGGTTATCAATTCTTGTGGTGGCAATGTCGCTGGCGGCTTCCACATGATGGATTTCTTTATGAAGCTCCGCAACGATTGAATTTACCCGTTTTTGGGCCACCTCAAGGGGGGCGAGCAGTCCATCCAATCCATGGGTGAGGGCGGTTCGATGTTCACGCAACGGGTCAGTGCGTAAATAGACCAGGGCGATTAACCAGACCAGAATCAGGGGCAGTGATGCACCGGCCAGCAGCCCTCCGGCCTCATAAATGGGCATTCGGGCGATGGTCTTATCCGACGCTATGAACCACCATATGCATATGCCGATCCAGATTATGCTGAGCGCGCTGCATAGTAAAAGTGGCCAGAACTGTTTGAACCATGTTTGTTTGCTGGCCACGTTTTGTCCAGTATTCTGTCCAGTATCAGGCCTGGTTTTTGGCCCAATATCAGATTCCTTGCCATCTGCCATATGTCAAATTTCTTTTTTCTTCAATAATTATTCTATTACGATAAATTCCAGAGACATTCTATCAGGCTCATGCGCCAGCAACAAGTGACAAGGCAATCAATTGATGCATTGAATATTTTTCGCGCAAATTCATTTTTAAAATTGTTGAAATGTTCATTTTTTATTTACCCTGTTTTACTATGGTTAATATCAATAGAAAACGTTAGATAATATTTTAACAATCCAAAGAATAAATTAGGGCAAAATGAGCAATATTGATTTAAGCCGCGTTAGCGTCCTTGTGGTAGAGGACAGCCAGTTTATACGGTCTCTTATTATTAACAGTCTTCGGGTGATGGGTATCGGGTCCATTCAATCTGTTGATCATGGGGCAGAGGCCATTGATTTTATCAAGCTGGTTGATGATGATCCCATGAAAGCTGGCATGATGGGGATTGATTTAATTATTTCCGATTGGGAAATGTCGCCGGTGAATGGCATGATGCTATTGCGTTGGATACGCCGTCATAAAGATAGCCCGGATCGTTTTATTCCTTTCATGATGTTGACCGGATATTCTGAACCAAAGCGCGTGCATGAGGCGCGTGATATGGGGGTGAATGAATTTATGTCAAAGCCGTTCACGGTCAACGCCTTGGCCGACAAGTTATTCTCCGTCATTAATAAACCGCGTCAATATGTTCATACGGCATCCTATTTCGGCCCTGACAGGCGCCGTCAGCAAATTGAAATCGACGGGCCGGATCGCCGCGTCCTGAATTATGACAGTCCGGAAGTGGAGGTCGTCAATGGCTAAAGTCAGCGTAAGATTTTATCGTATAAAAAATAAATTAAAGGAAAAAACACTTGGTTTGGGACCGGTGGATGATGATGACATATCTTTTGATGATGATTTGATGGCGAAAGCAACAGCGGCTCTGGAGGAAATGGCCGAAGAATATCCGGATTGGGTAGGGGCGTTGATCCAACAGCTTGCTGATGTACATCGTCGCTGCGTGGATACGCCCGAGCAAAGATTTCAGCATTTCGAACAGCTTCATACCATTGCGCATGATATGCGGGGGCAGGGCGGGACGTTTGGTTACCCGCTGATTTCCAATTTCTCGGACGGCCTTTATGATTTTACAGGGGTCAATGCGGCCACGACGGATAAAAATGTTGAAATCATCAAGGCCCATATTGATGCCATGCGCGTGGTGATAAAGTCACGAATCAGTGGCGATGGCGGCGATATTGGCAAACAACTGAAAGACGGGCTTGAGGCGGCGATCAAGAAATATACTTAAAGTATATCTTGGAAAAATCTATTTCTTGCGGCTCAGCTCTTTCATCGCCTTCTCCATGCCGCCTATGGTCAGGGGATACATCCGGTCGTCCATGAGCTCGCGCATGAGGGAGATGGAGTGGGTATAGTCCCAATGGGATTCTTTCGTCGGATTGAGCCAGATTGCACTTTGATAAACGTCAAGCACACGTTTCATCCAGACTTCGCCGCTTTCTTCATTCCAATGTTCGACGCTGCCGCCGGGATAAACAATTTCATAGGGGGACATTGAGGCGTCACCGACAAAGATCACCTTATAATCATGGGGATATTTATGGAGAATATCATAGGTATCAAAGCGGTTTTGATGCCTTCGGCTGTTATCCTGCCAAACGCCTTCATAAAGGCAATTATGAAAATAAAAATATTCCATATGCTTGAATTCACTGCGGGCGGCGGAAAATAATTCTTCGCATAATTTGATATGAGGATCCATGGAGCCGCCGATGTCAAAGAATATGAGGACTTTAATGGCATTATGCCGTTCGGGCACCATCTTTATATCAAGATAGCCCTGTTTGGCCGTGGAACGGATGGTATCATCAAGATCCAGCTCCTCTGCGGCACCTTGGCGGGCGAAATTACGCAGACGTTTCAGGGCAACCTTGATGTTCCGCGTCCCAAGCTCAACATTGTCATCAAGATTTCTGAATTCTCTCTTGTCCCAGACTTTTACGGCCCGGCGGTGGCGGCTTTCTTTTTGGCCG
>NVVM01000064.1 GCA_002402225.1 Alphaproteobacteria bacterium | reverse complement strand
CGGGGTGAACGGTGCAGAAACTCGCCGCAGTGGTGGTGCCATTCCTGAGCAATTCATCACAGAAAAATTCAGCGTTTATTTTGGCATGTGCGGGATCCGCATAAGCTTGCTCAGCCGGGTAAGTATAATCATTGAGCCAGTCGAGCAATTGCTTGCCGTAAGCCCCCATGATTTCAACCTGCGGATAATGGACATGGGCATCAATGAAGCCCGGCATGATTATGCCATCCGGGTAATGATCAATTGTGACGCCCTTGGGGACTTGAGGCATTATGTCCAGCGCCGCGCCGCAAGCGATAATTTTACCATTTTTTATCAGCAGGATACCGTCATCAATATGTTGCACAGAATCAGATGATTTTACCAGAAAAGGGTTGTTCGTAAACCATAGTAATTCACCGCGAAGCGCTGCCCAGTTTTGAATTGTCATAAAGTAATATTCTCATCAAGATGAAATATTTTACCATATAGTAAAATATTGAAATTTCTATGTACAATGTAAAATTTGCCATAAATTCCTAGAAAATCATGGCCTAAAAGAATTATTATACTTGTCTTATTCTATAAAATCTCCCTAAACTGATGTTATAAGAAAAATAATAATAGGGATTTAGCTGTGTCTGGTAATATGTTCCATCTGCTGCGTACCAAACGATTTGCGCCATTATTTATAACGCAATTCATGGGGGCGTTTAATGATAATGTGTTCAAGAATGCATTGGTGTTTTTGATTACCTATAAAATTGCCATAGATCAGGGCTGGGATAATGCGGCGGTCATTGTTCCGCTGGCCGGCGGGGTGTTTATTGCGCCCTTCTTTTTATTCTCATCCCTTGCGGGGCAATTGTCTGACAAGCTTGAGAAATCCAGACTGATCCGGATCATTAAATTCTGTGAAATTCTGCTGATGATCCTGGCGTCATATGGTTTTTATAAGCAGGATGTCACGATATTGATGGTGACACTGTTCCTTATGGGCGTTCAATCTGCATTTTTTGGGCCTCTAAAATACAGCATTTTACCTGAACATCTGAAGAAAAAAGAATTGATCGGCGGTAATGCCTTGATTGAGATGGGGACGTTTTTATCGATTATTTTGGGGTTGGTCGTTGGGGGTATTTTAATCCTGGCAGAAAGCGGTGTTTTAATTATTTCAGCAACGGTTATTACGATTGCGGTCATTGGTTTTGTTAGCAGCTTTTCCATTCCTAAAACCATTCCGGCGGATCGCAGCCTTAAAATTAATTTTAATGTTCTTCAGGAAACCCTGCATATCATTGACGATTCGCGCAAAGACTGGCGAATTTTTATGTCGATTATGGGTATTTCCTGGTTCTGGTTTTTTGGGGTATCTTTTCTTGCTCAATTTCCCACATACAGCCGGGAAGTGATTGGCGCTGATGAGGGGGTAGGCACGCTTTTCAACTGTGCATTTTCTGTGGGAATCGGGCTGGGATCATTTTTTTGTGAACGATTGTTAAAGGGGAAAATTCACGCGCTTTACGTGCCAGTCGCCGCGATTTTTATGACTATTTTCAGCATAGATTTATATTTTGCCAGTCAGAATGCTGTTGGCGGTAGCGCAGAGGCTCTAATGGGCGCGGGACAATTTATGTCCCATTTGGCCAATATACGTATTGTGATTGATTTGGTGATGATTGCGGTATTTGGCGGGATTTATATCGTGCCGTTATATGCCATTGTTCAGAATCGAAGCCCCGTGGCAAAACGTTCCCGCATGATTGCCAGCATTAATATTTTCAATTCTCTGTTTATGACCGTATCTGCCATTGGCAGTGCCATATTGATCAGCAGCGGTTTCAGCATACCGGAAGTTTTCCTGACTGTCGCCATTATGAATGCTTTTGTCGCCCTGTATATCTGTAAAATGCTGCCAGAGGAATTGGTGCGTTCTATCACCCGTACGCTCTTTCGGCTTTTATACCGGGTTGAGGTGMGCGGTTTTGAAAATTATGAAAATGCCGGCAAAAAGCTGGTCATCGTTGCGAACCATACATCGCTTTTGGATGGGGCATTGCTCGGGGCTTTCCTGCCAGATAAAATGAGCTTTGCGATCAATAGCCATACGGCCAATAAATGGTGGGTAAAGCCTGCTTATGCCTTTCTTAATTTAATGTCCCTTGATCCTGCCAATCCCATGGCGGCGAAAAGTATGATTGACGAGGTGAAAAAAGGCCGGCGGCTTGTGATTTTCCCGGAAGGACGATTGACCGTAACGGGGGCCTTAATGAAAATCTACGAAGGGCCGGGGACAATTGCCCATTTAGCAGGTGCGCCAATTTTGCCCATCAAGATTGATGGGGCGCAATTCTCCATGTTCTCATTACTTAAAGGCAAGCTTAGAATTCGCCTGTTACCCAAAATCACGATTACCATATTGAAGCCGGTCAGTATGTCTTTACCGCAAAATATTTCAGGTAAAGAAGGGCGTATAATTTTAGGGGAAAAACTTTATAACATTATGTCTGATATGATGTTCGAGACCAGCGAACGCCATAAAACTATTTTTCAGTCTCTGCTTGATTGCCGGGCCATCCATGGCGGCAAGCATATTGTTCTGGAGGATGTGGAGCGAAATCCCATACATTACAACAGATTGATTCTGGGTTGTTTTGTTTTGGGGCGTCATTTAGCAAGGCGCGTGGAAGAGCGGGAAACAGTAGGTCTTATGTTGCCGAATACCAATGGTTGTGTGGTGACATTCTTCGCCCTGCAGCTTTATAACCGGGTGCCGGCCATGATTAATTTTTCGGCTGGTGTCGCCAATATCAGGTCGGCCTGTCATGTGGCCGAAATATCCAGGATATTGACGAGCAGGCGTTTTGTGGAATTGGCCGACCTTGAAGATATTATTACGGGACTTCAAGATCAGGTAGAGTTTATCTATTTGGAAGACTTGCGCGAAGAAATTGGCATTGTATCTAAAATTTACGGCATAATAACCAGCCGGTTTCCAGACTTTTTCTATCATAGAATGGTCAAAGAAAGAAGTGCGGATGATACCGCGGTTGTTTTGTTTACGTCAGGATCAGAAGGCGTGCCAAAGGGGGTCGCGCTCAGTCATTTGAACTTGCAGTCCAACCGTTATCAAATCGCGGCGCGGGTAGATTTTAATCCATCAGATACCTTGTTTAATGCCCTGCCGATTTTTCATTGTTTTGGTTTGACAGGGGGCTTGTTGCTGCCGTTGCTGGCAGGGGCCAAAACTTTTCTCTATCCTTCGCCATTGCATTATAAAATTGTGCCGGAACTGGTCTATGATTCCAATGCCACGATTATGTTTGGCACAGATACATTTCTTAATGGTTATGCCCGTTTTGCCAATGCCTATGACTTTTACAGCATGCGGTATATTTTTGCCGGCGCGGAGCGTCTCAAGCCGGAAACAAAGCTTGCCTGGGCAGAAAAATTCGGCGTTCGTGTTTTTGAAGGATATGGCGCGACAGAAACAGCCCCGGTCATTGCCGTTAACACACCAATGCATAATAAGACAGGTACTGTGGGTAAAATATTGCCCGGTATTGATTATAAGCTGACCCCGGTACCCGGCATTGAAACGGGCGGCAGATTAGTCGTACGTGGCCCTAATGTTATGCTTGGCTATCTTCTTGAGGATAACCCCGGCGAATTGGTACCGCCGCAGGGTGGCTGGTATGATACCGGGGATATTGTCGAAATAGATGAGGAGGGCTATGTCACCWTCAAGGGACGTGCCAAGAGGTTCGCCAAGATAGCCGGGGAGATGGTGTCATTGACAGCTGTAGAGGCTGTGGCCGCGTCGCTTTGGCCCGATGATTTATATGCTGCTGTGTCCGTTGCAGACCAAAGGAAAGGCGAGCAAATCATTCTGCTTACGGATAGCGAGGTGGCAGACAGGAAGCTGTTGATGAAAAAAATTAAAGCGGATGGCCATTCCGATTTGATGTTGCCGAAACGCATCATAAAGCTGGATGATATTCCTGTTCTGAGCACGGGAAAGATCAATTATGTTGAGATCAATAAGCGTGTTGAGAGCCTGATATCCTGAGTTGTGGAAAATGGATATTTTACCCTGTACGAATTTCTGTCAAAAATCCGTCAACGGCGCTTTTCAAGCTTGAGGCCTGCTCGGATAATTCATTTGAGGCATTAAGCACTTCGGACGCAGAATTAACGGTATCTTCCGACATGTTACTGACGTTTCTTACATTTTCACTAGCTGCTTCCGTGCCGGATGCCGCCTCCAGGGAATTGCTGCTGATTTCCTGCATGGCGCAGGCCTGTTGATCAATGGCCGAAGCAATGGAGGCTGATATTTCATCCAATTCTCCAATAGAGACAGAAATCTCCTGAACAGCGGTAACGGTGTCGCTTGTTGTTGTCTGCATTTCGTTGATCTGCATTCTGATTTCATCCGTTGCCGTGGCAGTCTGGCTTGCAAGGCTTTTTACTTCCGAGGCGACAACGGCGAAACCTTTGCCGGCTTCTCCGGCGCGGGCGGCCTCAATGGTTGCGTTCAGGGCCAGTAAATTTGTCTGCTCGGCGATGTCATTGATCAACAATATTATTTCGCTGATTTTATCCGAACTGACAGCCATCTGATTAACCCGTTCAGTCGCATTGGTTACTGAGCTTAAGGCCAATTGAGAGGCTTTGGACGCATTGTTTATCTGGCCTGAAATTTCCTTGACGGAAACGGTCATTTCTTCGGATGCACTGGCGACGAGTTGAACATTTTGGCCTGCTTGTGTCGTTGCCGATGCAGCTGATATTGATTGGTCTTTCATAATGTTGGCGGAATCGCTCATGGATTTTGACGTGCAATGCAATTGGCTGATCGCGTTGGTCACCGTTTGTAATAGGCCGCCGACGCGATCTTCAAATCTTTGGGCCATTTCCAGCCGATCAGCCAGACGCTGAGCTTTTGCCTCTTTTTCTTGCTGCTTTTCTTCTTCTATCCTACATGTTTCGGTGTTTTTTTCCTCATTGACTTGTCGTGTTTTGGCGTCTTCCTGAGCAAGGCGGGTTTTTTCTGATTCTTTTTCCAGTTTTATGCGTTGAAGGGCGTTAACTTTAAATATTTCAACAGCCTTGGCCATGCGGCCGATTTCATCTTTTCTTTCAATGCCTGAAACATCGACGCTAAGATCATTTTTGGCCAATCTTGTCATGGCCTTCGTAATAGCCACTATTGGCCTCGCAATCAGTCGTGCCGTGAATAATCCTATGACGGCCCCTAAGATCAGTATAATGAGGGATAAAATGATATTTGTGGTGACAGCTTTGGTAACTTCTTCCATTAATTGGGGGCCGAGTGTGTCCTGTTCTGCCTTAAAGGAAAGCTTGATTTCTTCGATGGTTCGTGCGGCTTCCGGGCCGATTTTGTCCAAGGTTGCTGTAATAAGATAGTTACGTTCAGAAATAATCGCATATAGTTTGTCAAAGGCCGCGATATAGTCTTTCCTATCTGAAACAACGCCATCAGCCAGTAGCCGACGCGCTGGGTTCTGAAGATTAACGCGCATTTTATCCGTTGCTTTTTCCATGAGGGAAAATTCACTTTTTGCCCGCTCATAAGATGCAGAATCATTTTGAATTAAATATTTTTGAACATACAGGCGTGCAAGCAATAGATTTTTTTGGACAATTCCGGCATAATAACCTGCGGCGGTATCTTTTGCCACATAGGCCGTTTCCATTATTTCAGTTAAGGATTTTTCCATGCGCGGCCCAAGTATATTCAGATTATTTAATACATAGTCATTACGTTGTTTCTGCAGGGCGACGACCTGTCCAAAGGTTTGGTCATAGACGATGATATCTTTATTTAAAGAGATCATTTTATCTTGTACGGCCGGGTCGGTAATATTTGCCGTCGTTTTTGCGACAAATTCTTTAACTTTTTCAAGGCGTTCGCGTACCACGTTGATTGAATCATCAGTGCCGTAAATAACGAAATTTTTCACCCCCAAACGCGTCGTTAACAGATTTGCCTGAACGCGGGCAATCATATTGGTGTTAATGGCGATAGATCTATAATCCGAGAATTGTTCTTTTGTTGTGTTCAGGCTGAGTGAGCTCATGATACTTGTGACAATAAGGAGCCCCAAAATCATCCCGATACCCGTTATGATTTTGGTGGATATTTTTAGGTTGTTGATGAAACTTGTGAGGCTACCCTGAGAGGGTAATTGCTTATTTGTTATGGTTTGATTAATCACATTACTCATTTTTGATATTCCCCTAAGAATACTCATTAAATATTAATCACATTTAAGAATATAGGCGGGAAACATTAATAAAATATTTATTTATTAACGAATCTTTTACAGTAAAAATCCGTTAAATGGTTGTGAGTTATTTCACCGTGATGGTTCCGCGCATTTCAGGATGTGGGCCGCAGCGGTAAGGAAAAACCCCAACCGCATCAAATTTTTGGCTAAAGGATTCTCCGGGGAAGAAATAATCCGGCTCAGGCGTGCCCGGCTGTTGGAACCAGACGCTATGATATTGACGCTTTTCCTGATTGATCCAGATGACGCTGTCGCCTTTATTGATTGTGATTTCTGCCGGGATAAATTGAAATTTGAGAATATCAACCTGCATGGTTTGTGCCATATTCTGCTTGTTTTGATGTGATGACATGTCAGCACATCCACCAGTGAGAAAAACAGCTGAAATCAGAAAGATATATATTTTCATACCATCATTGCCTCTTCATTGTTTCGTGGCATTCACTTCTGCGGCATCATTGTCAAATCCGAGTTTATAGCCCAGTGACACATGATGAAAGCGGGAATTGCTATAATCATCATGTATGGCAAAACCAAAATTATAGGTTTGGTTCAAAGCGAGAGAAATATCGCCTTTTTTATCAGAGACCAGCTTGCGTTTCATAATCAGGGACCATGTGCCTGCTTTTAAACTTGCCACGAATTCGGCACCCTGTCCGCCTGACATGGTTCTTTCTGCGAAGATAAAGCCGTCTTCAACCTTGCCTTTGCCGGAATCATACCGGATAAGGTCGATAAATTTTCCACTGTCCATCTCAGCCTTCAGGGCATCCTCATCCTTTAGCTTATCCCATCCGCCGCGCATTTTGCCCCTGCGGCCCCGGACTTCAATCTTGGTTCTGCTTTCTTTCAGGTATTTAGTGACACCGCCGCTAAAATCGAGCCTTGAGGCAAAGGGGCTGGCGGCAAGCGTTTCCGCATTGGGGCTATGGGGCATATTATTGGCGTCATGGTGACAACTGCTCCAGCAGCCGGCGCGGTCGGCATATTCCACATCATCAGTGGATAGCATGATCGCGAGCTTCATTGGATTTTCAGGATCCATCTTGCCGCCGTCAACATAGGGGGACGGCACATGAGGCGTGTCTTCCCAGCTAAAACGTAAATAGAGAAATTCATTGTCATGGGTCGCCTGAACCATCACGGGGATGCTGCCGCGTTTCCCGGGAATAGGCTTGCTTTCTGCCTTTTCTCCGGTGACTATTTTCTGCCCCATTTCGGCAGTTTCCTTATCATGGCATGTAACGCAGCGGTCATTCCCTTTGTCAAAAGGACGGGCGCCGCCGTGGTCGCGGCCATTTAACACCCATTCTATTGATGTTTCTCCCGGATAAAACAGGGTAATTTGGCGGCTTGACGCCCGGGACCAGTCTACGTCAATAGCGTCTTTGYTCTTTTCAGCGTTGTTCTTGCCATTATTATTTGCTGCGGCGTATTGGGAGAGCGCCTCTTCTACGGCAGCGGCTATTTTATTGGCTTCTTTTGTTCTTTCTGCGGCTAATTTATCTTTTTCAATTTTGGCATCCTCTATTTCTTTGAGCGCCAGTTTTTTTAAACCTGCGGCAAACATTGTAGGAATTTCCCGGATATACTTGGGGTTTGGCTTTTCCAGCTCTTCCAGCTCTTCGTCAGTGAGAAGATGACGTATATTATTATGGGCGATGCCCTTGTGACAGTCGATGCAGGTTTGACCAGTCTTGAAGGCATTTAAATGCTGTACCCGAGCGCGAGGCTGTTGAAATTCTGGTGCCATGGTTTCGAAATGATGGCAGTTCCGRCATTCACGGGAATCTGTTTCCTTCATGGTTTTCCAGACACGTTTCGCCATGGTCAGGCGGTGGGCCGCGAATTTTTCCGGCGTATCTATGGTGCCCAGAACTTTATGAAGAAGCTCCTTCGATGCCTGAACCTTACGAACCACTTTATGCACCCAAGGGTCGGGAACATGGCAATCTGGGCATCCMGCGCGAACCCCCGTGCGGTTTGCATAATGAATGGTTGGTTTATATTCTTCATAGACGTTATCCTTCATCTCGTGACAGCTGATGCAGAATTCCATTGTATTGGTTGCTTCCATGGCCGTATTAAAACCGCCCCAGAATATAATGCCGCCAATGAAAAAGGCAATGGCACCAGAAATGGTTGTGCCGAGAATCAGCTTGCGGGAAAAAAAACTCTTTTTATATAGGGGGCCTTTGGTCATTGTCACGATACTCCGGGCGTAATGGTTTGTTTCTGGGCCAGCGTTACCAGAACTGAATCAATGGGCTTTGATGAAAAATAAGCGGGCAGGAAATTTTTGTTCCATACCCGCTTATCATAAATATTTTATGTTACGTGGTTCGCCCGGTTATAGACATTGAATTTCCCGGTTGGCGTTGTCAGGCCTTTGATGCGTTTGATTTCTTTCAAAGTCTTGGCATCATAAACGACGATCTCACCCGTAGGGTTGCTACTGTCTGTACGGTTCCAGACTGAAACCCATACCTCAGTCCCGTCTTTGTTGAATTCCATGTGAACAGCAACTTTACCCTTTTCTTCTGTCACACGGATAGTCTTGACGATTTCACGGGTTTTCTTGCTGATGACCTGAATGGATTGCTGAATTTCTGGCTCAGGATGAAGGGTTTGATCCGCCCAAACATAATCACTTTTGGGGTGTGTGCGGATAAACAAACCCGGGCCATCTGTTTCAACAGTATAGCAGATTTTCCARGCGTCACTTTTGTGCTTCACGGGATCATTGCCCCATACAGTAACCACGCCAATTCCCAGATGGGTTGTGCCGCCTACAGGGCCACATTTTTTGTCGTTCCAGTTGGCTCCAGGGCCAGGATGCGGCTTGGACGCAACATCAATCATGGCTTCCAGTTTGCGTGCCTCGCTGTCAACAACGACCATCTTATTAGAGGCGTTGGCGGCAATTTGGAAATATCGACCTGTGGGGTCAAAAAATCCGTCATGCAGGAATTTGGCGGAATTGATCATTTCTATGCGCAAATTATCCAAATCACTATAATCCACTTGCCACATTTGTCCCAGTTCCTTAACGGCAACCAGGAAAGTCGGGGCATTTGGTGTGGTATAGATTGCGGCAACACGGGCCTCGTTGACATAGTTACCGTCCACATTGACGCCGCGCGTGGAAACCACTTTCAAGGGTTCCATAGTCAAGGCATCAAGGATGACGAAATGGGGCGGCCAATACCCGCCGCCAATGACATATTTTCCGTCACCGGATACCGCAACATCACGGGCGTCATAGGCCATTTGGGTTTCCGCAACCAACATTTTRYCCGGTGTTTGCCAAAGATCGATTTTGGYYWTTTYDSYKTYWYKRCCHTKDGKKWWCMANAAACRWCMRSRMMMAMSMKWNACAGMSYWWTGRKKYTWWYGMYGMYCWRCGGCTTTGATTACATGCACCGCATAGCCGGTATCGATATGGGTTACAATTTCATGGCTGTCGCCATCAATGATGGCGATTTTACCGGCGTCGCGTTCAATGACGACAAAGAAATTTTCCCAATTAAGGCCATGAAGCGGCTTTGTTGGATAATCTTTTGGCTCCACAAATACCTTATGGCGTTCTTTCATCAGAGCCAATGACATTTCTGGTGGAACAGGTGGCTCAAGCTGGATATAGGTGGATAATAAAGTGATTTCTTCTTTGCTGAAAATATCATCAAAATTATTCATACCGCCTTCGGTACCGAAGGTAAGAATCTTTTCCAGTCTGACTTGGCCCAGTTTTTTTGTTTCTTTAGGCAACAGGCTTTTACCCGTCGCCCCTTGGCGTAATACGCCGTGGCATCCGGCACAGCGCTGGAAATACATGGATTTTGCCTTTTCAAAGTCTGCTTCTGAAAGACTTGGTTCGGCGGCGGCACTCATATTAAATCCGGCCGTAATCAGGCCAAGCGCTATCCCAAGAGCAGGTAGATTAAACTTAGTCATTTTCATCGGTCATTTCCTCTTTTTTGATATGTGCATACTAGGTGGGTTACTAAGAATCTAATGAAGTACTTAAAATGCATGTTATGTCACCTTGTTGGAAAACGCTTTGACGCATGTCAAGAATTATTGTTATATTATTGAGTTAAGTCCTTAAATATATTAAGTAATTTTTGATTTTTTCAAAAATGAAAATGATGTTTGACGAAGGTCAAGGCGACAAGAAAAATTCAATCATAGGAATAGGGGGAGCGGGTTTCTTTATTCCGCGCGGTCAATATGTTGGCAGAATGATGCTGAAAAAAAACGCTCAAATAATATGATTGAAAGAAGAAAATGTTCATCAACAGAAAATTTAGAAGCCTTGAACTGCCATATGTCCTTTGTTCAAATAGAGGAGGGGGTATTTTGAAGAAAATATTATGGTTCAATTTATTTGGGTTGATGGCGATGTTACCTGTTTTTCAGGTTAATGCCTACGAAGAAACAGCCTTCACCGAACGGGATGCGCCGATGGATGAAATCATTGTCTATTCCCGAAAACGCATTGAAAATATCATAGATGTTCCGGCGACAGTTGGCATATTATCCGCTGCAATGATCACAGAAAAATCTTTAATGGGCCTTAAGGATGTGGCCGCCTTCACGTCAAATTTTTCTTATGACGAGGCTTTTGGCCGAAATAACCTGCAGCGTCCCGTAATCCGGGGGATGTCCAATATTCTTGGCGCGGCTAATGCAGGATTTTTTGTGGATGGTGTGTATGTGCGCGGCGGCATTGCCTCTACGGCGCTTTTTGATTTGGAAAGAGTGGAAATTATAAAAGGGCCCGGAAGCGCATTATATGGCCGGGCAACATTATCCGGGGCAATCAATTATATTACCAAACGCCCGGGCGATATTTTGGCAGGGCAAGTTTCTGCGACGGCGGCAAGCCAYGATGAATTCCGCTTGACCGGCCATGTCTCAGGCCCGCTTATTGAGGATAAGGCTGGTTTATCGTTATCTTTGCGGCATTATAGTTACGGCGGGGAATATGAAAATACCGGCCCGGGCGGCGGCAGGGTTGGTCAGGAAAAAAGCCAGAGTATCTCAGGCGGGCTAACCCTGTATCCCAGTGAGGATTTTGGGGCTTACCTCAGGATATATTATCAAAAGGATGATGATGGTCTTGCCGCAAATGCCCTCCAGCCCGCCTCGGAAAATAACTGTTTTCTGGACACAACGCAATATTATTGCGGTGAGATAATATCCCCGAAGTCCGTTGCCCTTAATCAGGATATATTTGAAGATCCGGGACTTGAACGGAATATTTTTCGGCTCAGCTTAATCATGGATTGGGAAGTTGATGATTATCGCATTTCTTCTATTTCATCATATAGCAGGGATAAATTGACCGCCCAAAGTGATAATGATTTTCTGCCCATTGCCGCTTTGGGCGGTGCATTTCACATACTGTCGGACACTGAAATTAAAAGCTCTTCGCAGGAAATCAGGATCAATTCCAATGATGGCGGCGCGTTCCGTTGGTTATTGGGTGGATATTATTATCACGAGGAAATCAATGACAGTCTGTCGGCCCCGTTTTCTGTGCGGCCATCGGTCAGTATATCCCCTGTTGCGAAAGTTGATAATTATGCTGTTTTTGTCTCGGTAGAATTGGATGTGTCTGAAAAATTAACGGCCACGATAGAGATGCGCAGAAATTGGGATAAGATATCTATAGAGACTGACACTGGCATACAATCGAATATATTCAAAAGCCTCACCCCGCGTTTTGCCCTTAAATTTAAAATCTCACCTCAGGCCCGCGTCTATATGACAGTGGCAAAGGGCACAAAGCCGGGGGGATTTAACGAGGATTTATATGGTACCGGCGTGCCGGAATCAGAACGTATCAGGCTGGCAGATTATCTGACCTATGCTGAAGAGAGTGTTTGGAATTATGAGGTCGGCGCAAAAACAAGCTGGCTGGACGGTAAACTATATATCAATCTGGCCGGGTTTTTCATTGATTGGACGGAACAGCAGCTCTCGACATCCTTTCCGGTGATTGGCTATCGCCGCGCGCGGCCGTTGATTCATAATGCCGGCAAGACTGAGATCTGGGGTTTTGAAGCAGAAATTCAAGCCAGACCCAATGATCAATTGAGTATTTCAGCGAGTTATGGCTATGCTAACGGTGAATTCAAAGAATTTGAAGATGAAACACATGCGGCCCTTACGGGTGATGCCTCTGTTGCGGGCAACCGTACGCCGCGCGCGCCAAAACACAGCTTTAACTTGTCGTCACGTTATGTCACGCCGATCAATGATCAGATGGATTTTTTCCTGCGCGGCGATGTGAAWTATAAATCCAGCCGTTTCGTACAGATTCATAATCTGGCGATCATCGGGGCGACGACAAAGGTTAATATTCACATAGGTATTGAATGGCTGGATGTGAGCGTGACAGGATTTGTCAAAAATCTGTTTAATGATGATACGCCGGCAGATGTGACAAGGTTTTTTGATGCCTCATCCCCCTTCATGCCGCGGGCCTTTTTGGTGACATTGCCTAAAAGCCGCCAATTTGGCGTCACAATCAATTATAATTTTTNGACGTTTGTCATAATTACCTTGAAGCCGCTCAATAAAAGTCGGACTATTATTAAATGACCAATTCGGAATCGCAAAAAACAATTTTATTCTCTGCTGGATATCGAGTATTTTTCCCGCTGGCGGCCCTTTCTGCTATTTTCTCTCTGGGTTACTGGCTGTTGTTGGTGACGGGACATGCGTCGTATTTGCCGTCTCGTTTTTCGCCTGCGGGCTGGCACCAGCATGAGATGATATTTGGCATGGTTGCCGCTGTAATCATTGGTTTTTTATATACGGCAGTGCCCAATTGGACGGGGCWKCGGGCCCCTACGGGGCGGGCTCTTGCGGTATTGATGTTGATATGGATCTTGGGCAGACTGGCCGTATTTTTTAGCGCTATGCTGCCGATCTGGCTACCCGTTATTGTGGATGGTATATTCCTGCCGCTGGCTATTGCCGGGATTGTCAGGGCGCTGATCAAGGTAGAGAATAAACGAAATTATTTTTTGCCTGTGCTGCTGCTGTTTTTTGCAGGACTTAATATTGCGAGTCATTTGGCTGTTATGGGAAAGATCAATATTGATGAGCGGCAATTATTTTTGTCAGCCGTATTCTTCATTGTGTTTCTGATGAATGTGATCGGGGGCCGAATTATCCCAAGTTTCACCCGAAATAAATATCCCAATATTAAGATGTCTGAACCAGCGGTTCTTCTGCCTTTATCGGCATTGGCTATTTTCAGTTTGGCGGCCGCCTTTCTTATGGGGGCAGAGGATATGATCATTGGCAGCCTTGCGGTGATTGCGGGTATTTTGACTCTTATTCGTTCCTTAAGCTGGCAAGGGTGGAAGGTCATCCATGACCCGTTGCTCTTCATATTGCATATAGGCTATTTCTGGATTCCGGTTGGGTTCTTTCTGATGGCATATAGCAGCTTTGGCGGGGGAATCATGCTTAGTCATGCTCTGCATGCCTTCACTGCCGGGGCCATTGGATCTTTAACCCTGGGCGTTATGTCTCGCGCGACATTAGGCCATTCCGGCCTGCCGCTGAATAATGAAATAACCTTAACGGTTATATTTCTGTCTATTAATGTCGCGGCCCTTGCGCGTGTTATAATGCCGCTGGTGAGCGATGTTAATTATTTAAGCATTCTTCAAGGGGCAGGGCTCCTCTGGCTACTCGCCTATGGATTGTTCTTCGCGCGCTTCATTACCATCTTCTTCCGACCCAGAAAAATATAATTTATTCTCATAAAAAAGTTATCCCCGCCAACCATAGGTTAACGGGGACAGAGCTTTACGGAAATAAATTCCTTATCACAACAACGCTTTTCACACCGATTAGTTGTAAAGGAAGTAAAACATCTTTATACAAAGTAATCAACAAAAAAATGGGGATTTCGGTATGGTTCGGATAATTGGTATTGATACGGGTATTGCCAGCGTCGGCTGGGCGGTGCTTGATTTATCGAATGAGGGCATCATTGATGCGGGTGTGAGGATATTTGAAGCCGCAGAGAATGGCAAGGACGGGGCATCTCTTGCCCTGCCAAGGCGCGTGAAAAGGCTGGCCCGGCGCATGGCAGACCGCAAACGGCGGCGAAAAATAAGAATCCGGCATCTGCTCTTGTCTNACGGCTTTATATCGGACGACCTCAGGCTGCCCGAAAAAGGCCTGAAAACCGGAACCATTATTAGCCCCGATGTCTGGCAATTGCGGGCGCAGGCCCTGACCCGAAAACTTGGCCCCCATGAATTCGCTCAAATCCTGACCCATATCAATAAAAGGCGCGGTTTTAAGTCAACCCGTAAATCTGACAGTGTTCAGAATAGCGAGGCGGGGGTGATGTTAAAAGATGCGGCGGCCTTGCAGGAAGCGCAAAAGGCCGCAAAGGCAGAAACCATCGGGGCCTATCTATCAGCGCTGGGTAAAAGACGCAATAACCCCGGCGCCTATAATCATACGGTCACCCGCGATCTTCTGGCTGAGGAGGTGAGGATTATTTTTGCCCGTCAGAAAGATTTTGGCAACGACCTTGCCACGGACAATCTGCGTGATGAATTTATTGATGCGGCCTTCACCCAGCGCCCTCTGAAATCCAGCCTTGACCTTGTGGGGCTTTGCGAATTTGAGGCGGACGAACGGCGCGCGGCCAAAATGACCTATAGCAATGAATTGCGCATCTGCTGGGAACGGCTGAACAGCCTTTCCATTGTCACCGGCGGCAAAGGGCGGCCCCTGTCTCTGGATGAAAAAAGGCGATTGATTGAGGCGGCCCATAAACAGAAAGAGGTGACGTTCAAAAAAGCCCGTGATCTGCTTGGGATAAATGAGAGCAGCACCTTTAATCTGGCTTCCTATCGTAAAATAAGGGGCGAGGACCAAAGCTGGGCGGACATAGTCAAGACCGCTGAGAAAGTTAGCCTGATCAGGCTTGAAGGTTATTATAAAATCAAAACCGCGCTTAAAAAAATATTA
>NVVM01000063.1 GCA_002402225.1 Alphaproteobacteria bacterium | reverse complement strand
TAAGGGCATCATTAAAATTAAATTCTGTTTCGGTCATAATAAGTCATTCCTTTTTTATACAGTTTACTGGAATGACACAGAATTTTGAACACTACCGCGTGAAGTGTAGTGTATTCCAGTGCACACAATTGTATAGAATCATAATCCGCGTGTCGGGGGTTCAAGTCCCTCTCCCGCTACCAATACTTTTCGATATAAGTTTTAGGCGGACCTGATATTAGATCAATTTTCTCTGACCCCATCGATTTTCACCCCATCGATTTTCCATCAATTTTAGTAACATTCAGAATTATGGCGAAGATACAAAAGCGCATTTTTATTGCCAAAGCTCCTTAACCCATTGCGGAGTAGAAGCAATCAAGTCAGGTGATGCAACATAAATTGACCACACTACTAACACGATTGGAATTGGTAAAAAAAGACACACACCTAAAATAGACCATAACCAATCCCCCATATTTTCCCAGAACAAGCTTCCCGTTTTTTCTTCTTCATCTATCGATGGGTTTGTATAAGGTCTACTTTCCATTATATCTTGTATGATCCAGCCAGCACCTATGCTTATTGGTGCCAATAAAATAAGATATATAGCTACAAGCATCTAAATCGCTTCATTTTTTAAAATTCATTCAATCGTATCAAGACAATATATTGCAAATAACATAACACTCGATTGGTAATACCCTTTGCCACCAGAAAGGAAGCAGAAAATATGATTGGACAATATATTGATGGATTTTATAATCCCAAACGTCGACATTCGACATTGAATTATGTAAGCCCTATGCAGTTTGAAAATCAAACTGCATAAACACGGAGATTACTCACCACTTTATTGAAGCAAGTCCACAGTGAGGGGGCGTGATTTTTTGGTAAGTGGTTGGTCACGCCATCTTAATCTTGGCCCCTTAGCCTTGCCGTCTTTTTTCCAGTTTCATGGCGCGGGATAGGGGGGTTCTTAGCAGAAGAATGAGCAGCGAGCCGGTGCCGACAATTCCGGCATGGAGTAACCAGAACATTTCGCCGGGAATTTGTTCATAAAACCGGCCAAGCCAGCCACTGAAAATTCCGCCAAAGAAAATAGCGAGATAACAGATGCCAAGCATGGTTGAATTAACGGCCCGCGGCGCCGCCCGTGATACGACGGCTAAAATAATCGGCCCGAGGTAAAGAAAAGTTGACCCGGTAATGAARTGAAAGACAACCGGCCAGAACAGACTTACTTTTCCGTCAGACATAGCCTCGCCCAGACTTAACCAGAGGCAGGCCAGCGCAAAAATCATACAGCCGATCCCGACCTTGGTCAGGTCTGATGGCTCTGTTCCACGCGCAGACTGTCTTTTCCAAAAGGCCAGAATGAAAGGCGCAAACAGAAGGACAGCAAAAGAATCAAGAGACTGGAACCAAGTGATTGGAATCATAAAATCGCCGGCATCTCTCATGACCCGTTCCTTTACCCAAAGCGGATAACTGTTCCAGATTTGGGTCTGGGCCGTCCAATATAAGGCGGTTATAGCCAAAAAGAATAATATGGCCGTGATAATCTTGCCATCGCCCTTTTCCAGTTTCACGGGCTTATTGTCTTTTGTTCTCACCTGATCAGGAGGCAGATGCTTTTGTCCGGCAATGTAAGTAATCAGCGCAACAAGCATACCAATGCCGGCGGCTCCAAATCCAAGGTGCCACCCATATAACTCGCCAAGTGTGCCGCATACCAGCGGCGCCGCAAAAGCACCTACATTGATCCCGATAGCATAGAATGAAAACCCGGCATCGCGGCGTGAATCAGATTTGGGATATAAGGCCCCGACTTGAGCGGCCAAATTGCTCTTTAAGAATCCGACCCCCAGAATAAGTGCGGCCAGAGCAAAGAGAAACAATGTTTCATCGACCATTAGAAAATGTCCGATTGTCATCAATATGCCGCCGGTGATCACCGCTTTTTTGCGTCCTATAAAACGATCACCGATAATGCCGCCCAGAACCGGTAAGAAATATACAAGCCCAATATAAAGTCCGAATGCCTGGGTTGCGAATGCGGTTATAGATAATTCACCAAAGACACCCTCGACAATGGATCGGAAACCCGAAAGGCCAATAACTTTTTCCGCATTGCCAGGCTGAAATAAGTATGACGTCATATACAAAACGAGAAGTGCCTGCATCCCGTAAAATGAAAATCGTTCCCAGGCCTCGGTAAAAACAATGAAAACCAGCCCTTTTGGATGACCTAAGACATCATTTTTTGCTGAATTTTTTTCTGATGTTAAAGTTTCTGTCTTTATCGTCATAATAATCTCATAAGAAAATACCCATTGTTCTATGGCAGGTAAAACGGGCCCTGTTGCTTGGTCGGATAGAGTTCCAAACGTCACCATTTCTTTGATACTATATCGTATCAAGTATATTGTAAGTAAGATTATATATATTAAATCAGATTGTATATATTAAACAACATTATATATTAAGAAAGATTGTAAAGTCAGTGGCAATAATGAAAATATTGCGCAGGAATTACATACAAATAGTTATTGTTCTGACTTGTATTAATGTCTTTGACAGGGATGGTTTTGTTCTGCGGGGTGTTAATGGGCCCTGACCTTTATCATCTCTTGTATCGCCTCGCGTTCTATTGTACAGAACCCGTAAAGGAGATCACATGGCCGGAACCAACAGTTTGGAAAATAAAATGCTGCATAAGGATGGCCCGGCGATTATATTGGTCGGGGCGCAGCTTGGTGAAAATATCGGCAAGGCGGCGAGGGCCATGTATAATTTTGGCCTGACTGACCTGCGGTTGGTCGCGCCCCGTGATGGTTGGCCTAATGAGGATGCCATTCCGGCGGCGGCGGGCGCGGATATTGTGCTGGATAAGGCCCGCGTGTTTGATACCACGGCAGAGGCCATTGCCGATCTGAACTATGTCTATGCCACCACCGCTCGGCGGCGTGATATGATCAAGACGGTGGTCACGCCCCGTAAATGTGCGGGCCTCATGCGGGGGTATAGCGATATAGGGCAAAAGGTTGGCCTGTTGTTTGGCCCTGAAAAGGCTGGCCTGAAAAATGATGATGTGGCGCTGTGTGATGCTATTGTCTCGGTGCCGTTAAACCCTTCTTTTGCCTCGATCAATTTAGCACAGGCGGTCATTTTAATGGCCTATGAATGGTTCCAGACAGGTGCAGATCAACCGGATCACTTTACGCCGCAGTTAGGCACGACACCCGCCTCTTCAGAAGACCTGCAGAAATTATTTGACCATATGGAAGACGAACTGACTGAGGCGGGTTATTTCCGTCATGAACAACGCCGGGCGACCATGAAACGCAATCTGCGTAATATTTTCAAAAGATCAGAACTGACCCACGAGGAAGTCAGCACCCTTCGCGGAGTGGTAAAGGCCCTTGCCACTGGCGGCGGACCGGGCTGGATCGCGGAAAAGACTGAATTGGCAAAAAAGATGAARGATAATGGCCGAAAATAAGAACTGAAGGGCCTTTTCAATTGACTTTCAGGAGATGTCCCCTATATTCCGCCCAACGTGAATGACTCAGGCGAAAATCTTGGGTTGCATGGAGTGTTTTTGTTCTTGGGCAAATCCTTTTTCATGGCGCTGATTTCAACAATTTAACAGAAGCGATTCTATAAAATGACAAAACGTACACAAGCTAAGTATAAAATTGACCGCCGTATGGGCGAAAATATTTGGGGTCGYCCCAAAWSMCCKGTWAATYSYCGTGAWTATGGYCCSGGYSARCATGGYCAGSGMCGCCGCWSCAARCTWTCYGAYTTYGGYATTCARTTGCGCGCCAAACAAAAGCTGAAAGGCTATTACGGGGATATTACCGAAAAACAGTTTAAACGTGTTTATAAAGATGCCGACAGCAAACGTGGTGACACGGGTGAAATTTTGGTCGGCCTGTTGGAAAGCCGTTTGGATGCGCTGGTTTACCGCGCAAAATTCGTTCCAACAATCTTTTCTGCACGCCAGTTCGTCAACCATGCTCATGTGACTGTTAATGGCAAAAAAGTAAATATTCCCAGTTATCGCGTTAAAGCCGGTGATGTGGTTGAAATTCGTGAAAAATCACGCAATATTCCTATGGTTATTCAGGGGATCGGCTCTAATGAGCGTGATATTCCAGAATATTTGGCATTGGAAAATAACGGCACAAAAGTTACTTTCCTGCGCGTTCCCACATTGGATGAAATTCCCTATCCGGTTCAAATGGAACCAAACCTTATCGTGGAATTTTACTCCAGATAAGCGATGCGCCTAAGGGTTTAACCTGACTAGGCCAAAAGTAATGATACATTAAGAAGCTGTCCTATAATATAATGGGACAGCTTTTTTTTTGCGATGAATAAATTTAATATAGTTTCTTGACGGAAACTGTTAGAGTTGCCCCGAACAATAACCATATAAAAGGTGTGATATGACGGCAGTGATTGAGAGTTTTCTGACAGGCTTTCCTATATTTATTCTTCATTTTCTGATCACGTTGTCCATGTTTGTTCTCGCGGTGATTATATATGAAAAAATAACCCCTTTCCGGGAACTTATAATGGTTAAGCAAGGTAATATTTCTGCGGCCATATCTTTATCTGCGGGCATNGTGGGGCTTGCCATTCCTCTGGCGGTTTGCCTGACCGGGAGCGTCAATCACTGGGATATTATTATTTGGGGTGTGGTTGCCCTGATCGTACAGGTCATTGCGTTTTATGCTGCACATTTTATCATTGATGATTTGCGGGGCCGTATTGAGCGGGACGAAATTGGCCCGGCGATACTTTTATTTTCCGGAAAGATTTCCGTGGCACTGATCAATGCCGCGGCCATTGCTGTCTAGGACACTAGCCCATGAGCAATTTCTACCTCTGGCTTTCAATCTTCATTATTCTTACGGCAATTGCCTCTTCATTTCCGCAGAATGGCACAATGCCGGTACCGCCCATGGGCCTGCGGCCCGGGGCTGTTGAAAAGGCACCGCCTCCTCTGAGGGCTATAAGGCCGGAAGGCAAGGGCATCCTACGCCAAAAGAGCCGTCATGACCCCGTGGTCACAATTAATTTGGATGGAAAACCCAAGGGCAGCATTTCTACGGGCACGGCCTTTGCGCTTTCTGAGCAGGGGGTCTGGGGCACCGCCCGTCATGTGACCGAAGGATGTACTGATCTTGTGGTTTTACTGAATGCGCGCAAGGGGTACCGGGTGAGTGAAGTATATGAACATCCTACGGCGGATGTGAGTATTCTGAAAACCGCCATGGGGGCCAGACCGTTCCAGATTGAAGAGCAGGAATTAAGCTATAATGCGGAAGGCTTTCATTTTGGCTTTCCACGCGGAGAGCCGGGCAATGTATATTCCCAACTGATTGGTCGCCGTATTATCAAAACCCGGGGTGTGAAAAGCAGTAGAGAATCTGTTCTGGTATGGGCCGAAAAAATCCGCCAGCCGGATCATGACCTGTCACTGGGGGGCATTAGCGGCGGGCCTGTCCTCAATGCGCGGGGTCATCTGGTCGGGGTTCATATTGCCGGCTCCGTACGGCGGGGCAGGTCCTATTCATCCTTGCCGGAAACCGTCATTTCCCTTTTGCGGCGGATTGACTATTTCGTGGATGCGGATTTTACGCAAGATGAAGCCTTGTATCAGGTTGACCATTTGAGCCAGACGGGAAATATATTGCGCAAAAGGCTATCGGTTGCCAAGGTTGTCTGTATGGTAAAATGATAAAACCCCGTCTGCATAATGGTAAAACGGGGTTTTTGAACAGATTTTGATCCCGGATTTTGGTGCTAGGCTTTTGGCTTGATATCATTCTGTTCGAACAGTCCGGTCAATTCGCCGTTCGCGGCCATTTCACGGATGATATCACAGCCCCCGACAAATTCACCTTTGACATAAAGCTGGGGAATGGTCGGCCATTCGCTATATTCTTTAATGCCGTCCCGCAGGGCAGGGTCCTGCAAAACATCAAAAGCTTCAAAATCCACCTTGAAATGGTTAAGGACTTCAACAACGGTTGCGGAAAAACCGCATTGGGGGAACATTGGGCTGCCCTTCATGTAAAGCACAACATCACTTTTCTGAATATCGTCTTTGATGCGATTAAAAACTGGGTTTGTCATTTTTTATTCCTGATTTGTTATTTTCAAATTAAATTTATACGGGTACTGATGTCTGAAGGGCAAGCGCATGAAGGTCATCGCCCATTTTTCCCTTTAACGACTTATAGACCATCTGATGCTGCTGGACGCGGCTTTTGCCCTTAAAGGCCTCAGAGATAACGTGAGCCGCATAATGATCACCATTACCTCGCAAGTCCTGAATGGTCACGACGGCATCCGGAATGGCCTCTTTGATCATCTCTTCAATTACTTCGGCTTCCATCGCCATACCTTGGGTCTCCTCGTTAATCTATGCTCATATAGTCTGGCATCCAGCTTTGATGGTTGCCSATTAATTCTGACACTGATATGGGGGCTGCGGCGGTCAAAGTCAATGATGCGCCTTTTGTTTTGCCGATGACCTGCGCTGTAACGCTGGCGGCGCGGGCATTACTTAGCATTTCGTCACGATACTCAGGGGATACAGAAAGAATATAACGACCCTGATCTTCGCCAAAAGCATAGGCGTGAAGAGGCGTGTCTCCATTGTCAATGGTGATGTCCATGCCGATTTCAGAGGCCATGACCATTTCCGCAAGGGCCACATATAACCCCCCGTCGGAAATGTCATGACAGGCTGAAATACTGCCGTCATTAATTTGCGCCCGAACAAAATCGCCGTTTTTCTTTTCGAGGGCCAGATCAACAGGCGGCGGGCGGCCTTCTTCGCGGCCTTCCATGACATCAAGATATAAGGACACGCCAAGATGGCCCCTGGTTTCGCCAATCAAAATCAGGATTTCGCCTTCGGCCTTGGGCGCGATCGTGACCATTTTGGATGAGTCTTTAAAAAGACCAACGCCGCCAATGGCGGGGGTTGGATGAATGCCCGTGCCGTTGGTTTCATTGTACAGGGACACATTGCCGGATACCACCGGATAATCCAGTGCGATGCAGGCCTCTCTCATACCCTCGATACAACCCACAAACTGCCCCATGATTTCAGGACGTTCAGGGTTGCCAAAATTAAGGCAGTCTGTGATCGCCAGCGGCGCGGCCCCCACAGCGGTCAGATTGCGCCATGTTTCGGCCACAGCCTGTTTGCCGCCTTCAAACGGATCAGCATAGCAATAGCGGGGCGTGCAATCCGTCGTGATGGCCACGGCCTTGTCTGTGCCATGAATACGCACCACGGCCGCATCACCGCCCGGTTTTTGAATGGTGTCGGCCATAACCTGGGTATCATATTGTTGCCATATCCAGTTCCGGCTGCATAAATTTGGTGAACCGATCATTTTAAGCAAGGCTTGTTTCATATCCTGTGGGGCCGCCACATCAGCGGGCTTTAATTCAGCTTTGGCTTCTGTTTTAACCCATGGCCGGTCATATTCCGGTGAATTATCCGCCAGCGGCTGGGTCGGAATGTCAGCGACAATTTCGCCTTTAAATGTCAGGGTCAGGTTGCCCGTATCCGTGATCACGCCAATGACCGCAAAATCCAGATCCCACCGGTCAAAAATTTCTTTGGCTTCTGCCTCGCGCCCGGGTTTCAGGACGATCAACATGCGTTCCTGACTTTCGGACAACATCATTTCATAGGGTGTCATGCCTTCTTCGCGCTGGGGCACCATGTCAAGATTAAAGGCAAAGCCAACGCCGCCGCCTGAGGCCATCTCGACCGAGGATGATGTGAGGCCCGCCGCGCCCATATCCTGAATGGCCACCACCATATCGGTGGACATTAATTCAAGGCAGGCTTCGATCAGCAGTTTTTCGGTGAAAGGATCACCAACCTGAACCGTTGGGCGTTTTTCTTCGGTATCCTCGGTGAATTCAGTGGAGGCCATCGTGGCCCCGTGAATGCCGTCCCGCCCGGTTTTGGAGCCTACATAGATGACCGGATTGCCAATGCCTGCCGCTGCTGACAGAAAGATTTTATCCTGATCGGCAAGGCCAACATTCATGGCATTTACCAGAATATTGCCGTTATAGGACGGATGAAAATTTGTTTCCCCGCCCACTGTCGGCACGCCGACACAATTACCATAACCGCCGATACCTTCGACCACACCGCTGAGCAGATGACGGGTTTTAGGATGGTCTGGCGCGCCAAAACGTAAGGCATTCATATTGGCAATAGGCCGCGCGCCCATAGTGAAGACATCCCGCAATATGCCGCCAACGCCGGTCGCCGCCCCTTGATAAGGTTCGATATAGGAGGGGTGATTGTGGCTTTCCATTTTAAAAATGAGCGCCTGATTGTCGCCAATGTCAATAACGCCGGCATTTTCGCCCGGCCCGTGGATCACCCAGGGGGCTTTGGTGGGCAGGGTTTTAAGATGCAGCTTTGATGATTTATAGGAACAATGCTCGCTCCACATGACAGAGAAAATGCCAAGTTCCGTCAAGGTGGGCGTGCGTCCCAGAATTTTTAAACATAAGGCATATTCATCATCGCTCAGGCCATGTTCCTTGACCAATGCGGGGGTGATATTTACGTTATTATTCCATTTTATTTGGGGGGTCATAAGGGGCCCTTAATTAATTGCGTTGATCATACTTTGAAAGAACCCAAGGCCATCTGTACCGCCTTGGGCATCTTCTATCAATCTTTCGGGGTGAGGCATCATGCCAAGGATATTTTTGCGTCGATTGATAATGCCTGCGATATTATTGCGGGATCCATTGGGATTTGACGTTTTTGTCATTTGTCCGGCGTCATCCACATAACGAAAGGCAACCCGGCCTTCGCCCTCTAAGGCTTTAAGCGTTTCATCATCGGCAAAATAATTGCCGTCATGATGGGCCACGGGAACCGTGATAATTTGCCCCTCTGAATAAGCATTGGTAAAGGGGGTGTCGCTATTCTCCACCCGAAGTCTGGTATCCTTACAGACAAACTTCAGACTTTCATTACGCATTAACGCGCCCGGCAAAAGTCCGGTTTCGGTCAAAATCTGAAAGCCATTACAAATGCCGATGACATTGCCACCCCGGCCCGCATGTTCAATGACCTTTGTGGTTACCGGCGAGCGGGCCGCCATGGCCCCGCATCTGAGATAGTCACCAAAGGAAAAACCGCCGGGCAGGGCAATCAGGTCAACAGGGGGAATTTCTTCGTCCTGATGCCAGATTATATGCGGTTTGTGGCCGGTTATTTTTTCCAGTGCCACAATCATATCACGGTCACAATTTGAGGCAGGAAATACTATTACAGCAGTTTTCATGGACGCATCCCAGCTAGGTCAAGGTTCTTTAATTTCACAGGGTTATTCAATTTCAATGGTGTAATTTTCAATGACCATATTGGACAGGAGTTTCTTGCACATTTCTTCAACAGCCGCCTCGGCCTTTGCCGGGTCTGTCTCCTGAAGGTCAAGTTCAATATATTTTCCCTGCCGGACGTCATCCACACCATCAAACCCAAGGGCAGATAAGGCATGCTGAATTGCTTTTCCCTGGGGGTCAAGAACACCATTTTTTAAAGTGATATGTACGCGTGCTTTCACAATGCGGCCTTTCCTGTTTTGTTCGTAATTATTCTTCTGTCTCGAGGCTGATGCCGAGCCGGCGTGCCACTTCTTCATAGGCCTCGGCCTCTCCGCCAAGGTCACGGCGGAAACGGTCTTTATCCAGTTTTTCACCAGTTTTCAAATCCCAGAGCCGGCAGTTGTCCGGGCTGAATTCATCAGCAAGGATAAGAACATAACCGGCGTCATCTTCATCATAAAGCCGTCCATATTCAAGTTTGAAATCAACAAGTTCTATACCAACGCCGGCAAACATGCCGCGCAGGAAGTCATTTATCTGATGAGTCATGTCGAAAATTTCGCTCAGCTCCTCATCATCGGCAAGATCAAGAGACAGAATATGTTCTTCGGCAAGCAGCGGATCGCCGAGGTCATCATCCTTAAGGGAAAATTCAATGAGCGGGCGATCAAGGCGCCGGCCTTCTTCGAGGCCCAGTCGCTTGGCCATGGTTCCGGCGACAACATTGCGCACGATAACTTCAAGAGGGATAATCTCAACTTCACGAACCAGCTGTTCGCGATCATTCAAACGGTCAATAAAATGCGTGGGAATGCCAATGCGTTCCAGATTAATCATCACAAATTCAGTGATTTTATTATTGATGATGCCTTTGCCGGTGATTGTACCTTTTTTTTRRKYKTTWAAKKMRKTKKYSTMWWYTTTWWWWWKCTGAWYSRKYKWMMYKRKYTSWRWYMYTTKWWWWASGWTTTTKKYYWKWMMTTMSTATAGTTNTTTCACCTTTAAGTGTTTTTTGGGACATGTCAACCTTCCTGCAGATAGATAAAATGAACATATATATGCGGCGCATGATAGAATCAAGCGAGGCGAACATATATCAATTAGCTTCAGAAGACAATTGGAGACAGCCTCATGGAATAAAAGAAAATAAAACGATTTGGCCTTTAAATTAATCAGGGGCTTTCCCATATAAAATTATGGAAATAAATTGTGATCTGGCGTACAAGTGATGCATGAGATTCTATTTAAAAAGAACTATACAGGAGTATTGATAAATGACCCAGTTTGAGGGGCGCGAAAAAGCCTATGAAAAAGAATTTGCCCGCAATGAAGAATTTGACTTTAAAGTTGTTGCCCGCCGCAACAAGCTGCTTGGTCTTTGGGTAGCGGAAAAAGTTGGCTTGAGCGGGGATGACGCGCTGGCTTATGCCAAAGAAGTCATTATATCAGATTTCGAGGAAGCCGGTGACGATGATGTTTACCGCAAAGTGAAGGCTGATCTTGACGCCAAGAAACTGAATATTTCAGAGCATCAAATTCGCCGTGAGATGGAAGATTTTCTATCCATAGCGCGGGATCAGATGACGGCTGAACTTAAAGGATAAGCCTTCTTTCAGCATCTTTAAAATAACAAAGCGGCTCTTTCTTGTTTTGGGAAGGGCCGCTTTGTTATTTGTAAATCAAGGTCGCCGGCTATAATGTCTGGCCATGAGATAGACACAATTCTGCCGGATAAATGCTGGTGGCCGATCTATAATTGCCGTGTTGTATTTCTGTAGGTATAGTCATAGGCTAAATCGCCGTCATCATGTTAAAAGAGTTTTTGCAAGGAGCCTTGTCTTGAAGTTGATTAAATTGGTTKWWCTGTTCATGAGTATGCTGTTGCCAACAATGTCGCAAGCTTTGGATTATACCAAGCCTCAATTGCTGGAAGATAAATTTTACAAGGAATATTGGGAACAGCATTTTCTATTTGACGACGGGACCTTTGTCACCGCCCAGTTTCTTGCGGCAAATTTCCCTTGGCCTGTGGGGAACGCCCATGGCATCATGGTGGCAAATGTTGTGAGCCCGGATGGAAAAAGAACCATCATCAAGAATGGCCGAAGTCTCGGGAAATGGGGCTTTGATTCRGAAAAATTCAACCTGTTCATTCATACGCATYGCTTGAAAAAAGAKAGYAATAATTATGATATTTATCTGGGATCAGACGAAGGAAATGAAGTRAAAGCCGTGGTYTCGTCCGAAWTYCAGCCTTTTGATCACAAGAAATTCACMCATAAAAAAACTTATATGGAAACGTCTGTTTATYTGCCTTTTTTTGAGGGRTCAGGTAAATGGCAATTATATCAGGGCGAAGATGAGCCTTTCAAAACGGGGGAAGGCAAGGTTCAGGGCTTTGCGACCCATACCTTAATGACAGGCCGTCTTGAGAATATGTTAAAAGACTGGCTGCGGGTGAGCGGGCTGCGCGCCGGTGATAACCAGCCGCTGCCGTTTTTATCTGCCATTGAAAGACCCGATGGAAGCAGAGAGTTTATTCTGCTTCTTAAGGATGAGGCGGGCAATATTACAAAATTTTCGGATGTCACCATTGATTATAAAAAAAATAAAAAGGCAAAAAATGGCTCTTCCTATCCAACTTTGATTAAGATCGCGGGCAAAAATGGCAAGGATAGTTTGGTTGGCACAATCCGCCTGAGTCGTAAGATTGATCATTTTAATATCTATGACCATTTGAATTTTTTTGAAAGAAGCTTTGCCATATCTCGGGCCTCTGTCGCAAATTATCGCTATATTGCGGATTACGACCTGACCTATGCAACCGGCCATGAAATTAAAATTCTTACCGGAAAAGCCCTCAGCGAATATCAAGATATTCTGGGCCCCAAAAAACGGAAGAAAGTCAAGAGAAGGGGCGGACGGTAATAAACCATTTCCCATTAAACCGCAGCCCACCCTATCTTTTAACATTATCGAGGCGTATATTTTGGCCCTGCTAACAAAACGGTATCAATCGTCTCTGACCCCATTGATTCCACGGGTTTTCTCTCAAATTGAAGCCTTTGAAGAAAGTTTTAGTAATAATACTCAAGGTGAGGTGGGGCCGGTACAAGTTTTTGATTTAACCGATGAGGGCGCTCCCGGATATTATATTATTAAAAAATCTATTGTAACATCTACTGGATACAACCAAGTAAAAAATATTCTAGTTAAAGACGGGGTAATAACGTAATCAATGGGGTCAGAGTAAATTGATTTATCTCTTTTATAGTTCTGCGCATATTTTTTGTTATCATAATTCTTTAACCCATTAATATTGAATAATAAAAAATCAATTTACTCTGACCCCATTGAAATTTACAGTCGTCTGCCGGTGTATCTGAACGGGTTGCCGGTGAGGTCGTCGGAGTTGCCGTAGCTGTCATAGCTGTGTTGCTCCGTCACATTGCCATTGCCGTCGCTCATGGCGATGATCGATCCTTGGTGATTGGCGTGGAAATAGGACTTGTTGGCGGTGCCGGTTCCCGTGTACATCACCAGATATTCATCGACTCCCGGGCCATGAACATAGCGGCGGAGCAATGTGCCGGAACTGTTATAATCCGCAATTTCCTCCACCCCGTCATTCAGGAAACTGGTCAAAACCGTATCCACCGTCTTGGCAGACCTGCGGCCCAATGGATCATAGAGATAGCTGGCCGAGACGCCGGGCTTGCTGGCACTCAGCAGCATATTCTCCACATCATAAACAAGACCACAGCCCGTCACCGGTCAGGTTACCACTGGCATCATAACTCAGGCTGGTGCCCGCAACGTCAGAATATTGGTTCAGGCCGTTGGACGTATAGGCATCCGTCTTTTTATTCAATGGCTCCCATTTGTAAAAGCTTAGGTTCGCCCCGCCGCTTAATATCTTGTTGATCAACTGGTTGACCTTGTTAAAACCATAAGTCCAGTCCACATCATCGGCAGTCCCGTTTACATTATGAGACAGGCTGTTTAACGCATCGTCATCATGATAGCTGTAGCTGGTCACCGTGCCATTACCAAGGGTAAGGCTCGCCCGACGGCCTGAGACATCATAGGCATAGCTGGCGAGGGTTGCCGAATTGTTTTCCCTGATCGTGCTGACCCGGTTCATATTGTCATAGGCATAGTCGGCGGAATAGCCTTTTTTGCACCCCATATGTTACATAACGTAAATAGCAGCTTATAACAAAAATAGTATACTGTTCCCAATTTCCATGCCGACAAAAGTAAACTGTCACCGTAATACCACCGTAATACATTGATTACACTCGCATATTGCGGCAGCCATTGATAGGCCGGATTGTTGATAAAAGTAAACTGTCACCGTAATGGAAGATAAAATTAATAAAAGAAGAGTTGCCCAGAAGTACAATATTGAAGCTGATTAGCCGATATAATTTTGACTTTGTTTATGGTGGCGGAAATACCACTAAATCAGGAAGCTTTTACCTTAAGCCGCAATCGCATTACGGTGGGGCATTACGGTCATTACGGTGTCACCGTAATGCTAGTAACTTTTGAGTATATAAACGGATTTTATAATCCATGCAGAAAACATTCAGCGTTGGGATGGAAAAGCCCCTTGGCTTTTGAAAAGGAAGCTGCTTAAATGAGAACAGGGAGCGGAACTAAAATGGGACAGTCCACCTTAGGCTTGATGAAGAATAAAGAAATCTTATGAGAGGACCACATGAAGCGAATTTCAAAAACTTTTTTCGCTGTTTTTACAGGTTTGTTGATTTGTAACATGACAGCTTCTGCCTATGTCGACAACAGCAAAGAAGCCTTACTGCAGAAAGACCATAGAACTGCTATGGCCAATTATATAGTGGCCGCGAAACAAGGAAATGCAGAAGCTCAATTCAATCTTGGTAGTATTTATAGTGAGGRAGGAGGGTATGGCAGGCACGAGATAGCGGCCAAGTGGTACCGCAGGGCTGCTGAGCAGGGTCATGTAGAAGCTCAGTTCAACCTTGGTTTTTTCTACACGACTGGACTAGGTGTTGTTCGGGATTTTAAAAAGGCCGCAAAGTGGAATCGTATGGCGGCTGAGCAAGGCCATGCAAAAGCCCAGTTAGAGCTTGGCCTGTTGTATTCACTCGGGTTAGGCGTTCTTCAAGATGGAAAAGAAGCGGCGAAGTGGTTGAATATGGCAGCACTGCAAGGCCAGATGAAAGCTCAGATGCAACTTGCTTCTATGTATGTTGCCGGAAAAGGTGTGCGCCAAGATAATAAAGAGGCTGTGAAGTTGTTCCGCATGGCGGCTAAGCAAGGAAATGAGAAAGCACAACATAACTTGGGCTTTATGTATGGACGCGGTCAAGGGGTGGAGCAGAATCACAATGAGGCCGCGAAATGGTACCGCATGGCTGCAGAGCAAGGAAATGCAGGCGCTCAGAATAACCTGGGTACCATGTATCTTAACGGACAGGGTGTTCTTCAGGATTTTAAAGAAGCAGAGAAATGGTTCCTCTTAGCTGGGGATCAGAGTTATCCAGAAGCGCTGTTGAATCTTAGCGCTATGTATTACAACGGCCTAGGAATCCCCCAGGATTTTAAAAAAGCTACAAAGTGGACCCGCAAGGCTGCTGAGCAGGGGCAAGTATCAGCTCAATTCAATCTTGGTGCCTTGTATTATAACGGCATAGGCGTAATTAAGGATTATCGTCGGGCATATATGTGGTTAGATATTGCAGGTTCCCTTGGTTATACACAGAGTATTGAGGTTAAAGACATGGTAGCAAAGAAAATGACAGCCGAGGAAATCTCTGAAGCTGAGAAGCTAGCCCGAGATTGGATGCATAAACATAGATAAATCAAGTACCAGCTCCCATCAATAAAGATACTGGTCGTATGGGCGGCATAATCAATGGGGTCTGACACTGAAGTATCCCCACGAAATTGATTAATATTTTGCATTTGGGTTTTCGGTTAGTGATTTAAGGGTATTTTGTGGASGGCGTTCAAGATTCTGTGTCAGGTTAAACATTCAGATGTCCAGTACTTCATCTAAACGCCCGTCAAAATATATAGCCAATTGCGACA
>NVVM01000062.1 GCA_002402225.1 Alphaproteobacteria bacterium | reverse complement strand
TTAAGGCCACATAATATTTAAAGTTGGGCCCTTAGGGCCATATCCCGTACGGATCGCATGACCCAGATATAGGCAATGATCCCGGCCAGCAGGTTGGAAAAGCTGGAGGCCGCGTAAACATATTGCATGTCATCAAAGATAAAGGCCGCAACCAACACCAAAGGAAATTGGAATAAGGCCACCCTTAAGGTGGAGACGATCACGCCGGGAATAGGATGCCCGATGCCGTTAAAAGTGGCATTGGCGATCATTACGAAACCATAGGCGCCGTATGAAACCGGCATGATATACAGGTAATCATTGGCGTAATCCTGTATGGCGATGATGTCGCTGAACTGCCGGGTTATGGCCGGCGCAATGATGGCAATGGCCGCCGCCAGAAATATCCCCCAAATAAGAGCAAATAATGCGCATTGCTGCAAGGCCTTTTCTACTCTGTCATGCTTCCCCGCTCCAAGGTTTTGTCCGACAAAAGGCCCAATAACAGCGGACAGGGCATAGAAGACGATAATAAAGACGGCCTCAATCCGCATGGCCACATTGGTGCCGGCGACGGCCTCATTCCCGAATGTGGCGATGACGGCGATGACGGCGCCGCCGGCTATAGGGATAATCATATTGGTGCCCATGGCGGGAATGCCCACATGCATGATTTTGGATAGAGAAGTCTTGAAACTGTTTAAAACCTCGGCACTGAAATTAATCACATGAAAGCGAAAGGTCAGATAATACATGACCGCAATAAAGCTGCCTGCCCGGGTGATTAAGGTGGCATAGGCCGCCCCGGCCAGCTCCAAACGGGGAAAGCCAAAAAGGCCAAAAATCATAATAGGATCAAGAATCACGTTGGCCAACGCCGCCAGAATCATTATCTTGCCCTGCAGGGACGTATCCCCCATGGCCCGTATCACCCCCATGGCCACCATGGGAATAATGATGAACAGGGGCGACCAATACCAGATAAGCATATAGTTACGGATGAGCGGCAGGGTATTTTCATCGGCACCCATCATGGTGAATAGGGGGTCGATTGTTAATAAACCGATCAGGGTGAAGGCCAGAGATATCAGCACCGCAAGGATAAAGCTGTTGGTGGCCAGCTTGACCATGGCCTGTTGATCACCGCTGCCGGCGGCGCGGGCCAGAACCGATGATGTCCCCGCGCCCAGCCCGATGGAGGCGGCGACAATGACCATGGCTATAGGCCCGACAAATCCAATGGCGGCCAGTTCATCCGGCCCGAGCATACCAATAAAATATGTATCCGCCAGAATAAACCCCATGGAGGCGGCAATACCAATCATCATAGGCAAGGCCATGCGGATCAGATGTTTGTGAATCGAACCTTGGGTCAGATCAACGCTGAGGTTTTTTTTCGGATTAGGGTCAGACAAGCTGCAGCTGTTTCCTTGAATAATATTCCAATAGAATAGATGGGCCTAAAGGGCGTATCTGTCAATAGAGTGCGCATAGATTTCTTAATGTATGAATTAGCGGGTTGTCATTCAAGGGGCAGGCTTGCTATGGTGACCGTCATTGTTCATAGACCCCAACCATAGGAAGTTAAATATGCTGATCGTCACGTCACCGGCTAAAAAACTTGATTTTTCAGAAGATGTCACCCGCTCCGGCTGGTCAATTCCGGCCTTTCTTGAGGATAGTGAAATATTGATAGCGGCGGCTAAAAAACTGACAAGGCCCGAGCTTGCGAAATTGATGAAGATCAGCGATAAACTGGCAGATTTGAATTACAATCGTTACCGCGCATTTACGACGCCTTTTACCCCGGCCAATTCCCGTCAGGCGGCCTTCTCCTTCACCGGBGATACCTATGTGGGCTTGCAGGCAGATACATTAAGCGAGGATGACCTTGGCTATGCCCAAGACCATTACCGCATTTTATCGGGCCTTTATGGTTTGCTGAGGCCCCTTGATTTAATGCAGCCCTACCGGTTGGAGATGGGCAAGAAGATCACCACAGACCGGGGCCGGACGCTCTATGATTTCTGGGGAGATCAGTTGACCCATGAAATCAATCGCCTCATGAAGGAACAAAAGACAGATATATTGGTTAATTGTGCCTCCCGGGAATATTTTAAGGCCATTGACGAGACAAAACTTGATGGGCAGGTCATCACCCCGGTTTTTAAAGAAGTGAAAGAGGGTCATGCCCGTATCCTCAGCATGTTTGCCAAGAAAGCCCGGGGCATGATGACCCGGTATATCATCCAGAACCGTATAGAAGATGCGGCACAATTGAAAAATTTCGATTTGGGCGGCTATATATTTCAGCCGTCATTGTCGGATCACAAGACGATAGAATTTCACCGGATGATGGATTAAGCCGGTGGCGGAACCCCTGTGGTTTTTCCTGCTTGCCATACCGGTCGTCTTGCTGACCGGTATATCCAAAGGCGGCTTTGCGGGCGGGCTGGGAACGTTGGCGGTGCCGCTGCTGGCCCTTATGGTTGACCCAAGAGTGGCAGCGGCGATTATGTTGCCTATTTTATGCACCATGGATATTTTCACCGTATGGGAATATCGCAGGAGCTGGGACGCGAGGACTCTCAAAATCCTGATCCCCGGCGCGATTGTCGGCATTACCATTGGCGGCCTTACTTTCAGCATGATGAATGCTGATATGATCMGGRTYATTGTCGGCATAATGGCCTTRTATTTTGTGGGYAAYTACTGGTTCGTRCAAAGRCGTCAGGCRCGCGCRCYATCCCAAGAACAAAAAATGGAACAAAATGCAGTGAAAGGCAGTATCCTTGGTGCTTTAAGCGGATTYTCCAGCTTTATCGCCCATGCTGGCGGGCCGCCATTGTCGCAATATATTTTTCCGCTGAAACTGGATAAAACTGTTCTGGTCGGGACATCGGTGATGTTCTTCATCATTGTCAATTATGTCAAAATCATCCCTTACGTCTGGCTCGGGCAGCTGTCACTGCACAATCTGACAATGTCGCTTTATCTCTTGCCTTTCGCCCCCATAGGCGTCTGGCTTGGCATTTGGAYGCACAACCGTGTCTCAAATGTGATATTTTATATGATCTGTTATGGCCTACTGTTTTTGGTTGGCATTAAATTACTGGCAGAGGGTGTTATGGGGCTGCTGCAATAAACTGTAAGGATGGCGAAATTATGGGTTCTTTATGARGGCGANTNTATATAATAAATATGGCTCCCCTGATGTTCTGAAATTGCAGGAGGTTGAAAAACCAACGCCCAAGGACGATGAGCTCCTGATAAAAATTATGGCAACATCGCTGAATGCTTCTGATTGGGAATTTCTGACGGCCAGACCGGCTTATGTTCGGTTATGGGGGCTTTTCAAACCTAAAAAAAMCATCCTKGSCWSYRAYMTKMCKRSRYASRTRRMSRGGMYKKKCMAGARTGWKMYSMWKKYTSRCMTSKSGSMKGRSKTSTYKGGKKWTSTSTYRRWRCWTYKKGGCGGTTTTGCCGAATACGCCTGTGTCCCTCAGCGTGAAATGATGACGAAACCGGCCAGCATGACGTTTGAACAGATCGCGGCCCTGCCGCAGGCGAGTACTATTGCCCTTCAGGGGTTAAGAGACAAAGGGCAGATAAAGCCCGGGCAAAAAGTTCTGATTAACGGGGCTGGCGGCGGGGCGGGTTCCTTTGCCATACAGCTTGCAAAATTTTTTGGTGCCGAGGTCACAGCTGTCGACCATGGCGAAAAATTTGACGTGATGCGCAAGCTGGGCGCGGATCATGTGATTGACTATAGTAAAGAAGATTATAGCCGTAAGGGCCAGTCTTATGACCTTATTCTTGATCTTGTGGCCCATCGTTCCATTTTTGATAATAAGGGGGCATTGAGTTCCGGCGGGCGTTATGTATTGGTTGGTGGCTCCGTGCCGAGCATTTTACAGCTTCTGTTTCTGGGGCCGTGGATTTCAATATTCACGGACAAGAAAATGGGAATACTTAGCCACAGGCAGAATAAAAAAGATCTGGATTTTATGATCCGGCTTTTTGACGCCGGTAAAGTCGTGCCTGTTATCGATAAATGTTATCCGCTGCCGCAGGTGCCAGAGGCTCTGCGCTACTTGGGTGCAGGCAGTGCAAAGGGAAAAATTGTGATAACAGTATGGGCATGATGATATTACGCCTGATCATTCATGACCAATTCCCAAGGGGAAATCCTGTTAAATGCTTGCAATAAGCCCGGAAAATTCTAAAAAGGAATCCAGCTTCTTTTTTTGGTGAAATGTATATAGCCCAGATTGATGCCGGCCCGCAGGCCAACGCCAACGCGAATGGGGGCGATGATGATGTTGCCGCGCTGCTGATAATTCATGCCGACCCCGCCGATATAATAGAGGCTGCCTTCAACGGCGGGAAAGCGCTGATATAATTCTTCGACGTCGTGCAAATTATACACCAGCGCAAAAACCCGTGAGCCATTGACGCCCACATCAAAGCCGATACTGGGACCTTTCCAATAGAGACGGCTGTTGCCCTCGATCTTATGTGACATTGTGCCGTCGCCGTACCGAAGGCCGACCACCAATGCGGCGCTGCCCTCGGTGCCGATGATATAGCCGTTGGGCCGTCCGTGATCTTTAAAAGCTTTTTCGATCACCTTTGCGATCGCCTCTGACCCACCGCCCAGAAAATCAGAGGCGGCATTTGCCACGGATTTCTCATCATAGGTATTGGCATAATTGGTCTCGTCCATATTTTGACGATGCTGAAGCGATTCTGTGGGGGCAACGGTATTATTACTGCATCCGGCAAGGGCCAGCCCCAAGATGATCAAAAAACTTCTAAAGAATATTTTCATGGTTTCCTCTATTGATTATTGGGTTGTTTTGGTTTGTACCACCAGCGGATAAACCACATGGCCGGGAAAATCCAGATGAGGCCTGTTACCGCATAAAACAACATTTCTACGGCAGCATGCATGGGAAAAATGGCATCACCAAGGCGCACAATAAGCAGGATATAAATTATCAATATAAATAGTCCAAAAAAATACCCGAATAGCTTTCTCATTACTTCATTCTCTTTAAAAATTTTCAATTGCCCGAACCGCCCATATCAGAATATGGATAAGCCCATATGCTGTCAGCCCGAAAATTATCGCGATCACGGCTGTTCGCAGATGTCCTTTGACCGATTGCAATAGTTGGTTTGGTGCCTTATCACTCATCAGTCTTAATTCTCATCAGGCCGCATTTTTATTTTATACAAATCTCATTATTCTGCTACAAGATAATGTTTTTTGAAGGATAGGCAAGCAAGATATGTGCGGCAGATATGCCCTGACACAGGCAGCATATGAAAAATTTCTGGAGTCCATGGCTGTGGGCCATGGGCGTTCTGCTGCTATTCAGCCGCCCGACCGGTTTAACATTGCCCCGGCGCAGCCTATTCTGGTGATCAGGCTGAAAGGCTCGGACAGGGATCAGCCCATCATGCCGGAGGGGCCATTGCCGCAAAAGGAGATCGCTTTGATGCGCTGGGGGCTTGTACCGTCATGGGCAAAAGAAATGAGCCTTGGCCGGCCCATGATCAATGCCCGCAGTGAAACAATTGCCGTCAAGCCGTCATTTCGCGGCCCCTTTCGGCGGCGAAAATGTCTGGTGCCGGCGAGCGGATTTTATGAGTGGAAACGGGCGAAAACCTCAGGCGCGGCGCCGGTGCCCTATTATTCCTGTCTGCCAAATGATCATTATGGGAATCAGGTTTTCGCCTTTGCCGGTATCTGGGAAATCTGGATGGGGCCGCACGGTGAAGACTGGCTGGAAACCGTGTCTTTAATAACGAAACCGGCAACGCCGCTCATGAAAGCCATTCATCACCGCAGCCCGGTTATCGTGGATCCTGAGGATTACGACCTGTGGCTTCGGCCCATGGATCCGCCGAACCCTGAGGTTTTCCGGCAGCTGTCTGTGAAGACCGAGGCGGCTTTAAGACTCCATGAAGTGAGCCCTTATGTCAATAATGTCCGCAATGACGGCCCGCAATCCATTGAAGCTATTAAAGGCAGTCAATATGATTTATTTTAAAGGCTGTTGATAAATTTGTCGATTGCCTTTAGGGAGATATCTTCGAATAAATCCGGCGTATGGGCGCGACCCCGTACGGTAAGGGCGGTGAATGCGGGATGGGTTTCGGCCATTTTGAGCAATGTCTCCGATGACAGAATATCACTATTCTCCCCGCGCAGGGTCAGGACAGGGATAGGGCTGATCGCGGCAAACAGTGGCCATAAATCAAGGGCAATTGTGGCTTCAGCAGTTTCTTTCATGGCTTTCCCGATGGCCGGATCGTAATCGGCAACAATGGTGCCGTCATCCTGTTCCCGGAAACTATTCCGGGCAAACATATCCCATTCCGCATCGCTATAATCCGGAAATAACCAACCGTTTAATGCTTTCATACCGCTTATGGCCTGTTGCCAATTTTGCAGGACATGACCATTGCCCACAAAGCCGGATATGCGTTCAATGCCCTTTGGATCAATTTCAGGGCCAATATCATTTAAGATGATGCCCTTAAATATGCTTGGAAAGATACCCGAATTCATCGCCCCGATGGCCATGGATATAAGGCCGCCCATGGAGGTGCCGACGGCAGTGACCTGATTGAGTTTTTCATGGGCCAGAAATGCCAGAACATCCTGAACATATGTGGGAATCTGGTAATTTTTATAATCTGGATCATATTCGGATTGCCCGCGTCCGCGAATATCCAGACTTATCACTCTTCTATCATGGGAAAAATGCGTGGCAAACCGGTCAAAATCCTTTGAATTACGGGTCAGGCCATGCAGGCAAAGCAGGGGGGTTTTATGGGATGATCCCGCGTTATAATCCCGATAATAAAGCTTGAGGCCATCATGGCTGAGGTAGTATTTTTCCACAAAATGATCATTGTTCGCCATTGATTATTTCCTTATGATTTTTTTTGGTGATGATGATGCTTGATAATGACATTGGGATTCATAATATTATCCGGATCAAGGGTATTTTTAATTTTTGTCATCATATCCATTTCGACTTTAGATTTATAGCGCAGCATATCATCCGTTTTCATGCGGCCAATGCCGTGTTCCGCGCTAAAGCTGCCGCTGAATTTATCAACCACATCATGAACAGACCGATTAAGATTTTCCCACTGGTCGAGAAAATCCTGCTTGGCCATATTTTTTGGCTGGCTGATATTATAATGCAGGTTGCCATCCCCCAAATGGCCAAAGGGCACCGCGCGCGCGCCGGGGATGGCGGCTTCCACCACTCTTGCAGCTTCTATGAGGAAAGCCGGAATGGCGGAGATGGGGACGGAAATATCATGTTTGATGCTGCCGCCTTCAAATTTCTGGGCTTCCGACAGATTTTCGCGTAAGTGCCATAAATTTTCACTTTCCGCATTATTCTTGGCGATAACGCCGTCCAATATCAGGCCTTCTTCAAGACCTGCGGATAAAATCCGTTCCATAACCGCTTCAAGGTTAAGCAGATCACGGCTCAGGGATGATGTGCATTCCAGCAGAATATACCAGTCATAAGCCTGCGTCATTGGGTTGCGCACATTGGGCATATTACCGGTGACCATGTCAATGCCCACGCGCGGGATGATTTCAAAGGCGGTCAGGCAGTCGCCGCTGATGTTGCGGGCGATGGTCAGCAGATCAACCGCCGCTTCAGGGTCTCTGACGGCGACAAAGGCGGTTTGTTTCTCATGGGGATAAGGGGATAATTTCAAGGTGGCGGCGGTGATAATGCCCAGACTGCCCTCGGCCCCGATAAAGAGCTGCTTAAGGTCGTAGCCCGTATTATCTTTGCGCAAGCCGCCAAGCCCGTGCCAAACCTCGCCGTTTGGCAGCACCACTTCCAACCCCAATATAAGATTTCGCATATTGCCGTAATGAAGAACATTCACGCCGCCGGCATTGGTTGATATATTGCCGCCAATCATACAGGATCCTTCAGCCGCCAAGCTCAAAGGAAAAAGGCAGCCCATATTTTTTGCCAATTCCTGAATATGAGACAGGATGCATCCGGCCTCAACCGTCATGGTAAGATTGCTCGCGTCCTGCTGACGAATAGCCTTGAGCCGTTTCAGGCTGAGCAATATTTCACCGGTTGGAATGGCGCCGCCCACAAGGCCGCTGTTGCCGCCCTGAGGAACAATGGGCATTTTATACTGGGCGCAATAACGGACAATTCTGGCGGTTTGTTCAGTGCTGTCCGGCAATAAAATCAACGGCGTTTGGCCCTGATATTTATCGCGCGGCTCCTGTAAAAAACCCGACATATCCGCCTGATCATCAATCCAGCCTTTTGGGCCGGATATTTTTTTTAAGCTTTCAAGATGAACTGGCTCAATTGTCATTATTTGTCTCTGGATTTGCCTCAGGTACGGCGGCAGCGCGGTTCAAACGGTCATTGATGGCAATGCCGATGGCTTTATTGGGGATGGGGCTGACGGCGATGCTTTTGCAGTCTGTGTTGTCCAGCTCATGCAGCATGGAGAAGAGATTAGAGGCGGCTTCCAGCAGGCTGCCTTTCGGGCTGAGGTTCTTCAGAATTTGAACGTCCTTGGGGTAAAGGCTGCCAAAAGCAAGCAGGGCCTCCCCCGGATAAAGGGTCACGGCATTCAGCCGGATTTTTTTATTTGGGGCATAATGGCTTTTGAGCTGACCGGGGGCCGTTGGATTTTCCCCGTCCTCATAATAAGTGACGCGCAAGCCGGTAAGCTCTTCGATTTTTCCTTTGGTAATGCTGCCGGGACGCAAAAGCCTGATCTCGCTGCCAACGACCTGGGCGATGGTTGATTCAATGCCGTTTCGGCAGGGTGGGCCATCAAGTATCATGGCAACTTCGGCAGAAAGCGTCTTTGCTACATGCTCGGCGCGCGTGGGGCTGAGCTTGCCGGAGATATTGGCGCTGGGGGCCGCGACAGGATATTTGAAAAGCTGTAACAGGCCGGTGATCACGGGATGTTCCGGCACGCGTACCGCAACGGTATCAAGGCCCGCCGACACAAGCGGGGACAGAATGCTGCCGGGTTTTTTCTTTAAGACAAGGGTGAAGGGCCCGGGCCAGAATGCCTCTGCCATCTTGCGGGAGACCATATCAAATTCCACATATTTTTCCGCCTCGGCAAGGGAGGGAAGATGTATGATGAGGGGATTGAAATCCGGCCTTTGTTTGGCCGCGAAAATCCGGGCGACGGCCTGATCATTGGTGGCGTCTGCCCCCAAGCCATATACGGTTTCTGTCGGAAAAGAGACAAGTTTGCCCTGCAATAAATATTTGCTGGCCAGATTAAGGCTGGCCGGAACGGCGGGCATTATTTTTTCATAGGTTGTTTTTTTGTCATCTGGGGACATTTTCTATGTTATTTTCCTGTGTGCAATATTCTGGGCGCAATATGTTGTATGAGGTGACAACCTAAATACTTGTGATTATTTGGCAACTCATGTAGGTTCTGTTTTTCAAACGACTGTTTTGTTTGTGTTGTTGGTGTCCTTAAATTTTGTTACATTAATAGTATATTATGGAACGGTTTACGATCAAAATAATTTAAAAAATCAGGGAGTTCTTCTGTGGCCGAATATATAGCCCCGACGCGTGAAATGAAATTTGTTTTAAAGCATGTCATTGATATGGCAGAGATTTCAGAATTGGAAAGATTTCAGGATGCGAGTGAAGATATTGTCGAAGCCATATTGGAAGAGGCCGGAAAATTCTGCGGAGAAATATTATCCCCGTTAAATGTGGTGGGAGACAGGGAAGGCGCAGAGCTGACAAAAGAGGGCGTTATAGCTTCCCCCGGCTTTAAAGAAGCTTACGCGTCTTATGCTGAAAATGGCTGGACCAGCATTAGCGGCGATATAGAATATGGCGGTCAGGGCTTGCCGGTAACATTAGCCTCTGCGGTGTATGAATTTGTTGATGCGTCCAACATGGCTTTCAGCCTGTGTTCCATGTTGACCACGGGGGCCATCGAATCAATATTGGCCCATGGATCGGAAGAACAGAAAAACACTTATCTGGAAAAAATGATTTCTGGTCAATGGGCGGCGTCAATGAATTTGACGGAATCCGGTGCGGGTACCGATGTGGGAGCACTGCGCACCAAGGCTGTCCCCTATGGCGATGGGACATACCGCATTAGTGGACAAAAGATTTTCATCACTTGGGGTGATCATGATATGACGGAAAATATCATTCATCTTGTGCTTGCCCGAACGCCGAATAGTCCGGCGGGGACAAGGGGAATTTCTCTTTTTATTGTGCCAAAATTTCTGATCAATAAGGATGGCTCGCTCGGGGCGCAAAATGATGCCAAATGTGTGTCCCTTGAGCATAAGCTCGGCATTCACGCCAGCCCGACCTGTGTCATGGCTTTTGGGGAAGAGGATAATTGCGTTGGCTATATACTCGGGGCTGAAAATAAAGGTATGGCCGCCATGTTCACCATGATGAACAATGCGCGGCTAAATGTGGGTATTCAGGGTGTGGGCTGCTCAGAGCGGGCATGGCAAATGGCGGTTGACTACGCAAAAGACAGGCTTCAGGGCGTTGCCGTCGGGGCAACAAAACCCGGACCCGGCGCGATCATTGAGCATGCGGATGTGCGCCGGATGCTGATGACCATCAAATCCACGACCGAAGCCGCCCGCGCCATCACAATGCTGAATGCCAAGGCCCTGGATCTTGGCGAACATCATCCGGACAGGCTGTTGCGTGAAAAATATACCGGCCTTGCCGATTTGCTCACGCCAATGTCCAAGGCTTATGGCTCTGACATAGGGGTTGAAAATGCGTCAATTGCGCTGCAAATACACGGCGGCATGGGCTTTGTCGAAGAAACGGGCATTGCCCAGATTTATCGAGACGCCCGTATTAACCCCATCTATGAAGGCACTAACGGCGTACAGGCCATGGATCTTGTCGGGCGTAAATTATCCATGATGGGCGGCAACCATTGGCGGGCATTTTTGACTGAAATAACGGATTTCGCCCAAAATTTACCCCTAGAGGAAGAATTTTCGGCCATGCGCAAAAACCTGAAACTTGCGGCGGCGAGTACCAGAGAGAGTGCCGAATGGATCGTGGCGCAGCATGTGGATAATATGCGGTCTGCTCTTGCGGGGTCTGTGCCCTTCTTGCGGCTTTTCAGTGTGACCGTTGGATGTTATCTTATGGCCAAGGCGGCTGCGGCGGCGCGGGCTGAACTGGATAATGGCAATCCGGATACGGACTTTCTTGAAGCAAAAATCATTAGCAGCCGTTTTTATGCTCAGCAAATCGTGCCCACAGCGGTTGGTCTGAAAGAGGTGATTATGACAGGGGATGATCTGTTTTTTGCCATTCCCAGTGAGAAAATGTGATAATGGGCGAGAAAATGATGCAGCATCCATGGTTATCCAATTATCCGAAACATATAAAGTGGGCGCAAAATTATACGGCGAAACCGCTCTATAGTCTGGTTGAGGACGCGGCGGACAAGAATCCGGATTTCATAGCCTATGACTTTATGGGCAAGCTTGTCAGCTATCGTGATTTGTATGATCAGGTTTGCCGAATGGCAAAGGGGTTGCAGGGTCTTGGGGTTGGCAAGGGGTCGCATGTGGGTATTTTTATGCCCAATTGCCCCCAATTCTCCGTTGCGTATTTCGGTATTTTAATGGCCGGCGGTACAGTCGTAAATTATAGCCCGCTTTATTCTGAATATGAACTTATCAATCAGGTAGAAGATTCAGAAACCGACATTATGATCACGCTGGATTTGGCCTCCCTTTATCCCACTATTCATGAAGTGACCCGCAAAAGCCGGTTGAAACATCTGGTTGTGGGGGGATTCAGCGATGCCATGCCCTATGCCACAGCCCTGCTGTTTAAAATATTTAAGTCCAGTGCTATTTCAAAGATTGGCAAGGATGAGTATTATATTAATTATGATCAGCTATTGCGCAATGACGGCAAAGCTAGCGCGGTTGAGATAGACGCCGTGAATGATGTGGCCGTCATTCAATATACCGGCGGGACGACGGGCGTTCCAAAAGGAGCCATGCTGACCCATGCCAATCTCTATATCAATATCCTTCAGACGGTGGATTGGGCTGTTGATCTGAAATATGGCAAGGAGGTTATTATCGGGGTTTTGCCTTTTTTCCATGTTTATGCCATGTCATTGGTGATGAATCTTGGGATATATATGGGGGGCAGGGTGGTGCTCCAGCCTAAATTTGTGCTTGATGACGTCATCAAGCTGATGAAAAAAGTAAAACCCAGTATTTTTATCGGGGTTCCATCCATGTTTACCGCCATATTGAATCATAAAGATGTTCCGAATATTGGCATGGAAAACGTAAAAATGTGCTTATCTGGCGGTGCCCCGTTACCGGTTGAATTGGGGCAGGCTTTCAAAGATAAACTGAATGTATCCATTACGGAAGGCTATGGCCTGACCGAGACGTCGCCGTCATGTGTGTCTAACCCGCAGGATCGGGACAACCGTTATGGCTCAATAGGTTTGCCCATGCCCGCGACAGAGGTTTTTATCATTGACCGTGAAGATAAAACAACGATTGTTCCTTTGGGGGAAAACGGCGAAATCTGCATTCGAGGGCCGCAGGTGATGAAGGGCTACTGGAAACGCCCCGAAGCTACGGCGGAAGTCTTAAAAGACGGCATATTCCATACGGGGGACGTGGGCTATATGGATGAAGAAGGCTATGTTTACATCATTGACCGGGACAAGGACCTTATATTGGTTGGTGGATTTAACGTTTATCCACGGGTGATTGAAGAGGCGATTTACGAACATCCCGCCGTTCATGAGGTTACCGTGATTGGCATCCCGGATGATTATCTGGGCGAGAGGCCCAAGGCTTTTGTCACATTGAAGAACCCCGATGACAAGCTTTCCGAGGATGAATTGATGGCCTTCATCAAGAAAAAACTGGGCAAACACGAACGTCCTAAATATATTGAATTCAGGGCGGAGCTGCCCAAAACCATGATTGGCAAATTGTCCAAAAAAGAACTGGYGGCCGAAGAAAAAATCAAATATGAACAAAATAAAGCCAACAGTTAAAAATTAAGAACCCGCGCGCGATGGGAGAGCTTCTTTGTCCACTGGTCTATTCTACCATGCCGATTGTCTTGGGCATCACACACCGCAAGGTCATCCGGAGACAAGCGAAAGACTATCTGTTATTATGGATCGGTTGGCCCAGCMGGACTTTAACGGCCTGCATATGATCACTGCCGAAGCCGCAGATATGGACATGCTCTCATTGGTGCATACGCAGGGTTATATCCGCAGAGTGGTTGATCATATTCCGCAACGCGGTCATTACGGCCTTGACGGTGATACATTTCTGTCTCCYGGTTCATTGGATGCGGCATTAAGGGGCGTTGGTGCCACATGCGGGGCCATTGATCATGTGATGTCGGGCCAATTGGCCAATGCATTTTGCGCCATTCGCCCGCCCGGTCACCATGCAGAACCGGATCAGGCCATGGGTTTTTGCCTGTTTAATAATGTGGCGATCGGGGCGCTTTATGCCCAGAAAAGGCATTTCTGTGACCGCGTGGCGATCATTGATTTTGATGTTCATCATGGCAATGGCACACAAACTGTTGCCGCGCAGCATAAGGGGCTGTTTTATGCCTCGACCCACCAATCACCGTTTTATCCCGGAACGGGCCATATTGATGACCCGGAGGGGATGAAAAGGCCGGGCATGATTATAAATGCGCCCTTGGCTGCGGGCAGCGACGGGCGGGTTTTTCGCAGGGCCTATCAAGAGAGGATATTGCCGGCGCTTGAAGAATTTGATCCGGATTTTATTCTGATATCTGCGGGTTTCGACGGTCATATTATGGATCCTCTTGCTGACTTAAATCTGAGCGATGATGATTTTTTCTGGATCACCAGTGAAATAAAAAAAGTCGCCGATAAACATTGTAACGGCAGACTGGTATCTTGCCTCGAAGGCGGCTATAACTTAAATATATTGGGGAAAAATGTCGCGAGCCACATTTCAGCGTTGATGGGCTGAGGCACTTTTCGGTATAAAGAGACAATAATGGGTCATGGATAAGGAATATATAGTGCCAAACAAAAACGATCAATCTGCGGCTATTTCAGATGACATTATTGCGATGAGCTTTGAGGATGCCCTCAGTGCGCTTGAGGAAATCGTCAAAAACCTGGAAAGCGGTCAAGTCTCGCTGGARSARTCCATAGATATCTACACGCGCGGCACGCAGCTTCGKCAGCATTGTGACAATAAGTTGAAAGATGCCAGTGCGCGAATAGAGAAAATCACCACATCACAGAATGGCACTCTGGGGCTGTCTGCACTGGACGGGGAATAATTGTTTCTTCAAGCCTGATTGACGAGAAAGTCGCTTATGATAAAAATAAAAAATGATGTGGCCCCTAATGACTTGGCAATAGCTGCGCTGACCCTTGCCGCAGAGCAGGTTGAGGCAACGCTTTTGAAGCTTTTGCCCGTTGCCGTTGATCTGGAACAGCAGGTCATTGATGCCATGGAATATGCCCTTATGGTTGGCGGCAAACGGATCAGGCCGTTTTTGGTCATGGAAAGCGCAAAATTATTTGGGGTTGGTCAAAGTTCGGCCCTGCGCGWGGCCGCCGCCGTGGAATGTGTGCATACTTATTCTCTCATTCATGATGACCTGCCCTGTATGGATGATGATGACATGCGCCGTGGGCAACCTTCCGTTCATAAAAAATTCGATGAGGCCACAGCGGTTCTGGCGGGGGATGCTTTACTGACATTGGCGTTTGAAATTCTTGCCGATGAAAAAACTCATTCTGATGCCCGGGTGCGCTGCGAATTAATTAGTTTTATGGCCAGGGCATTGGGCGTGAATGGAATGGTCGGCGGACAGATGTTCGATCTTTTGGCCGAGAATCAAAAACTGGACAAGATTCGTATCACGCGCCTGCAACGGATGAAAACCGGCGCATTGATTGTCTTTTCCGGCAAGGCAGGCGCTATTCTTGGCAAGGCAGAGGAAAAAAGACGCCAAGCCATTAAAGGCTATTGCCATGACATGGGGCTGGCCTTTCAAATCGCGGATGATCTATTGGATCAAGAGGGCCGCACAGAAGATATTGGCAAGACGGCCGGCAAGGACGCGGCGGCGGGCAAGGCAACTCTGGTGTCCTTAAGCGGGCCGGATCAGGCGCGGGTGCAGGCGGATATGCTGATCGATCAGGCCCTGCATCATTTGGAAGTTTTTGGGACAAAGGCAGAAAACTTGCGTATTCTGGCAAAATTCATTATTAATCGCACGAGTTAAGATAAGTAAGGGTATTTTCGTTTGGGTATAAAACCAGTAACAGACTTGCTTGATCAGATTAGTGGCTCTGAGGATGTAAGCAAACTTGATCATGACCAGCTTCAGCAGCTTGCGGACGAAGTGCGGTCTGACATGATCCATGCAGTATCTCAAACGGGCGGCCATTTGGGGGCGGGGCTTGGCGTTGTGGAGCTTACGGTTGCCCTTCATCATGTGTTTAATATGCCCAAGGATAAGCTGATTTGGGA
>NVVM01000061.1 GCA_002402225.1 Alphaproteobacteria bacterium | reverse complement strand
AATCACCGCCAAAAGACTGGGTTTCGTTGAAATATTTATAATGAATATAAACACTGTTGGTATCGGCCTGCGGGTATTTAGCCGTGAAAATTCCTTCAATATCAAATGCCCAGGATGATGAGCCACCCCGCTTGGAAAAAATATTTGAATGTAACGGGATACGGTCACCAACCTTCCAGTCATACAGGTCAGCAACCGCCTTGCCCACAAGGATACCCTGTTGATTTTTTTGCCAACCATCATACCGCTCTTCATCGATCGCTATATCATCACCGTAAACAGCAAGAAGCGTCGACGGATCAACGGCAAAGGTCATCACCTGTTGACGCGGTTCTTTATAATAACCGCCAAACCAGTTAAATTGGGCAACGGCCTCTATCCCTTCAACCGTTTGCACCTTACGCACATAAGAAATGGGCAAAGGCTGGGTAAAATTGATTTTATTGACAGAAACCAGACGATTATCGGCGGACAGCTCAACGCCCGCATTTAACGCCTTGTCAAAGGCCGCGAGCGCGCCAAACATAAGAAAAGCGATGAATATGGCAAAAAACGTGAGAAAAAACCTGAGTTTCTTTCGGGTCAGATTTTTATAGACAAGGTAAAAATCACTCATGTGGTCAGTTCCTTCTCAACGAATTCCCCCTTATCCAGATGAAGCGTCCGTTTTGCATAGGCTGCCGCAGAAGGATCATGGGTCACCATAAGGATGGTTTTACCAAAATCACGATTAAGAAGCTGCAGCATAGACAGAATCTCATCGGCGGTTTTACGGTCCAGATCACCTGTAGGCTCATCACATAATATGAGTTTCGGATCAGAAACAATGGCGCGGGCTATGGCGACACGCTGCTGTTGCCCGCCGGACATTTCGCTGGTCATATGTTTTGCACGATCAGAAAGGCCAACCAACTCCATGGCGGCGGCGACATTTTTCTTGCGCTGTTTCGAAGATAAATTGGTCAGCAGCAGCGGCAATTCCACATTACGTTCCGCATTGAGCATGGGCATGAGGTTATAAAACTGGAAAATGAAGCCAATATTTCCCGCACGCCATTTTGCCAGCTGGCTTTCCGACAGATTATCCATGCGGGAATCGTTAAACCAGATTTGGCCATTCGTCGGCTTATCAACGCCGCCAAGCAAATTCAAAAGTGTTGTTTTTCCGGAACCTGACGGCCCCATGATGGCCAGAAATTCCCCCTCTTTAATCGACATGTTAAGGTTATCAAAAATGGTTATTTTTTCTTTGCCCTTAACGAATTCTTTTGAAACGCCCCGAAGGTCATATAATATTTTATCCGTCATTCGTCTGTATCCCTAACTTATATTTTTTGCTCAAGATATTTATTCTTTTAAAAAGACTACTTTAACGCCCATATCCGGTAAAATGCGCGCATCTTTAACTTTTATACCAATCCGAACGCGAACGGTTGCTTTGGCCCGATCCGCTGTGGGAATGACCGCAATCACAATGGCCGGAATTGTCCAGTCTGAATAGGCATCCAGATGTGCCTCGACTTTTTGGCCTTCGAAAACCCTGCCGATGAAGGCTTCATTAACATCCACTTCAATTTCCAGTGAATTCATATCAACGATAGTACATATGCCGGTTCGGGTAAAGCCACCGCCCGCCGATGACGGGGCCACGATTTCACCGGGCTGGGCATTTTTCACTGTCACAACGCCGGCAAAGGGGGCCCTTATGGTATGATTATCAAGACGTTCCTGTTGTCTTTCAACTTCAAGTTCCGCCACCCTGATTTCAGCCCGCGCCGTATTAAGGTCGGCGGTTAAGCTTTCCTTATTGGCCCGCGCGCTGCTTACGTCAGCCTCAGAGGAGAAATTTTTCGAGCTAAGTTCAATAGAGCGCTTTAAAACACGCTTGGCTTCTGCCAGATTTGCTTTTATGCGGGCCACCCGCGATTTGGTGGCGGTTAATTGCGCCAGAGCATAATTCACATCCACGGTTGCCACCGCGTTATCAAGCTGTGCCAATATCTGCCCTTTTTTGACGGACATGCCTTCTTCTACATTCACGGCGGTGATCAGCCCCATGACCTCGGCCGAAACCGTGGCCATACGCCGCGCTGTGATATAACCGGATGCATTCAATATCTTGTCAGATTTGGCGACGATCTTTTTTGGCGATTTCTTCACAGCGGGGGCCGCGCTATTCGACACTTTCTCTATGGATTGCGCTGCGGTTCTCTCCGCTGCGGCCTGAAGTTCAGTATCACCGCTGCTGCGCCAAATCCAGACCGTGCCGCCGCCAACACTGAAAGACAACAGCATCATCACTATTAAAAAAATCACAGAAATTCTGGCAGGCTGTTCTTCTTCTGAACGGTCAATTTTTAATTTATTCAGAAGTTCGCTTTTATCACTCATAATTTCCCCTTAATATATTCTGCACATCATAATGGCTCACGCGCGGCCTTAATTATGAGAGCAAAAAAATTAAGTAAAATCCTCTCACCTAACGCCTTTTAACTTTTCATCTAGGCGCAAAGCGTGCATCATAACAAGGTTCTTATTTTCCATATTGTCACCTGCACCCTAAACGGATGAGGTCATTTAGTCGAAACATTTCGTGCGATTTTAGCTAAGTTCATTTTCACTACGATGAAGAAAATTGCTGACCATAACGCCGCCGGTATATTCACAGGTATATTCATAGGCATGGGCCAATGACATTTCATCTGTTGTCACTTCACCGTTAACACTTCATAGGCGGTGCTGACTTGTTGGAATTTGATGGCGGCGTCGCTGTCGCCAAGATTGGTGTCGGGGTGATAGAGCTTGGCCATGCGGCGGTAGGCGGCTTTAATTTCTGCCGGGGTGGCATTATCGTCCAGATCAAGAATGATCAGGGCATCAGACCTGCGCCGATCCTTGCCATAAGTTTCCGCACTTCCCATATCATAGGCTCCGCTGGAGGCATAGCCGCGCGCGGTACGCATCTCTTCCTGCGCGCGCTTGAAAGCCTCTTCCTTGCTCATGCCTTCAAAATAATTCCATTTGCTGTTGAATTCGGTGATATGGGCCTCGCAAAATTGCCATTTATCCCGGCTGTCCGGTGATTTCGGCGCGGGGAATTCGCCTTTATTATCACAGCCATCATGATCACACATGCGCACCTGTATGGTATCGCGCGAAGAGTCATAGCCATTCCAGCGGGGAAAAGTTGATGCTTTTGTTTTTCTCATGAATATATCTTTATCGTATCAGGTCATAATTTATAGGCCACATTTAAAATAACGGCATATTATATAGAAAAAATCTGGCGAATAAAGCCTGACCTTATAAAATCGGGCCGGCGGCTTTCACATTATTATCCACATGATCTTCATATTCGGTGAAATTTTTCCGGAAGAGATCAACCAGATGGGCCGCCTGCGCATCATAAGCCGCGCCATCTGTCCAAGTCCCGCGTGGGTCAAGAACATTGCCATCAACGCCCGCGCAGCTCAAGGGAATTTCAAAGCCGAAATTGGGGTCAATGCGGAATTCGCCTTTATCCAGAGTGCCGTCAAGCGCGCCGCGCAAAAGGGCGCGGGTATATTTGATGGGCATGCGGCTGCCCACACCGTAAACGCCGCCGGTCCAGCCGGTATTCACCAGCCAGCAGGTCACTTCATGCTTGGCAATTTTCTCGCGCAGCAGGTTGCCATAAACCGACGGATGGCGCGGCATGAACGGSGCGCCRAARCAGGTGSWGAARGYCGCYWCGGGYTCCKTNCNNASGCCKWTTTCKGTGCCGGCRACYTTSGCSGTATAGCCCGACAGGAAGWGATACATGGCCTGTTCTGGCGTCAGGCGCGCAATGGGCGGCATGACGCCAAAGGCATCGGCGGTCAGCATAATGATATTTTTCGGATGGTCGCCAACCCCGCCTTCGGTGGTATTGGGAATCGATGTGATGGGGTAGGCCGCGCGGGTATTCTCCGCCTTGGAGCCGTCATCAAGATCAAGTTCCCGCGTATCGGGATCAATAACCACATTTTCCAGAACCGTTCCGAACATGCCGGTTGTGGCATAGATTTCAGGCTCGGCTTCCCTGGACAAGCGGATTACCTTGGCATAACAGCCGCCTTCAAAATTAAAGACCGACGTATCAGACCAGCCATGCTCATCATCCCCAATCAGGCTGCGTTCAGGATCGGCGGAAAGGGTGGTTTTTCCGGTGCCGGAAAGACCAAAGAAAATGGCCGTATCGCCGTCCTTGCCAATATTGGCCGAACAATGCATGGGCATAATCCCCTTTGCCGGCAGCAGGTAATTAAGGATCGAAAAGACCGACTTTTTCATTTCTCCGGCATAAGATGTTCCGGCAATAAGCACCAGTTTCTTTGCCAGATTAAGGGTAATGACCGTTTCGCTGTTTGTCCCAACCTCTGCGGGGTTTACTTTTAACTCGGGCGCATGAAGTATGGTGAAGTCCGGCGCAAAACCAGTCAAGTCAGCCACGTCAGGCCGCACCAGAAGATTGCGAATGAACAGGCTGTGCCAGGGGCTTGGGCTGATGGCGCGAACCGAAATCCGGCAGGTGGGGTCCGTGCCGCCGTAAAGATCCTGAACATAAAGATCACGCTCATTCAAATAGGCGAGGATCTGGCTGTGGATTTTATCAAAATTTTCTTCCGAGATAGGGACATTGACCTTGCCCCACCAGATATCATCCTTGGTTTTATCTTCTTTGACCATGAATTTGTCATTGGCAGAACGGCCGGTATGAACCCCCGTTTCAACAACAAGGGCACCGCCCTTGCCGACCAGCCCCAGATTTTTCTTGATGCTATGTTCGTAAAGAATTTCCGCACCCATATTCCAGAATATATTTTCATCACTTGAAATGCCGTGCTGATCAAGCTTCGACGTGCTGATATATTTACCAATATTATTCATTGTAGACACAGTCCTTAATTTTTTGCATTTCTCAATTCTGCCTTAGTTGATCCGTAAGGTCAGCGGAGAAATTAATGCCATAATTTCTTATGGGCTGTTCATTTAACATGATGAGGGAATCGCCCATCTGAGAATTGAAATCAAGTATCAATCGTAAAAAATACCCATGATTTTGGTAAGGCTTTGAAATCTATGTATATTATTTTAACATATCATGAGAAGTATCTTTCTGTAAATACTTACCACAGGAAAGAAATCATGCTAATCTTCAATGGGATTCGCGAATAATAGAGGAAAAAAACCTAAATGGCGCCGAAAATAACACTGGTTGATGATGACCAAAATATTCTGACCTCCGTAAGCATGGCCATGGAAGCCGAAGGATTTGATGTGACGACCTACCCTGACGGGTCGGCCGCACTGGACGGTTTCTCGAAAAATCTGCCTGACCTTGCCGTATTGGATATTAAAATGCCCAGAATGGACGGTATGGAGCTTTTGCGCAGATTGCGGGCGAAACATGATTTCCCCGTTATTTTTCTCACGTCCAAGGATGATGAGATAGATGAAATGCTGGGCCTGAAAATGGGCGCGGATGATTATATTACCAAGCCGTTTTCCCAGCGATTGTTAATTGAACGGATCAAAACCATCCTCAGGCGGGTTGAGGCGGTTCGAAAAACCAACTTAAAGTCCGGTCAAAATTCTGAAGCATCTGCAAGTGATGAGGCCGGCGTTCTTATTCGCGGGCGATTGCTGCTTGATCCCTTGCGTCATGTCTGTCAATGGGGCGGCAGCGATGTTAAACTGACGGTGACGGAATTTTTGATTTTAGAGGCCCTCGGCCATCGGCCAGGTCATGTGAAAAGCCGGGATCAGCTGATGGATATTGCCTATAATGATGATGTGTATGTGGATGACAGAACCATAGATAGCCACATTAAACGGCTGCGCAAAAAATTTCGTAATATAGACCCTGAATTTGACGGTATCGAAACATTATATGGTGTCGGATACAGATATAGTGAAAGCTGAGAAACTTTCAAACTCAAAAGAGAATGAAACTCCAAAAGAGGGTCGCCGGAAAAGTCTTCTGCGGCCAAAACGCCGTGTGTCGCCTCTTACGGTTCGCATATTGGCGGTAAATCTTATCGCGCTTGGGTTCTTGGCGGGCGGTATATTATATATTGACCAATATCAGGAAACCATGGTTCAGTCGCGCATTAATGCGCTGATTAAGGATGCCGAAGTTATGGCCGGTGCCTTGGGTGAGGCCGCAACGGCAGAAGCCGACAGAACGGAACTGCTGCGCCTAAAGCCTGCGGAACAGATCATCGTGCGTGTGGTCGGGGTGACCAATAATCGCACGCGCCTGTTTGGGCTGGAGGGTAATCTGTTGCTGGACAGCAGGGACCTTGCGGTTGATCAATCTGTGGTGATTGACGAATTGCCGCCATATGTGGGTTTGGCGGCCTTTATGGATCAATTATCAGAAACGATTACGCTATTATTGGACAGCCTGCATCGCCGAAATGATCTGGAGTCATATCACGAGGTTAAAACGCAAGTGGCGGATCATTATCCCGAAGTTGAAAGGGCGCTTGAAGGGGATATGGGATTTAGAATCAGGCGCCTGTCGGATCATACAGAGATTATAACCGTTGCTGTCCCGGTTCAGCGATTTCGCCGGGTCCTCGGGGCTTTGCTCTTGTCGGCGGATACGCGTGATATTAACGCGGCGGTTCAACAGACGAGGATTACCTTTTTAAAATTCTTTGGCATTGTGCTGTTGGTGACTTTGCTCTTGTCCATATTTTTGGCCAGAACCATSGTTCGCCCTATTTTGCGCTTGGCCAGGTCCGCAGACCGGATTAGTGCCGGCACCCATACCGGCGCCGATATTCCCGATTATTCTGGCCGCAATGATGAGGTCGGAGACCTGTCCCGATCCCTGAAAGACATGACCTTGGCTCTGGCACGGCAAATTGATGCCGTGGCGGCGTTTGCCGCTGATGTATCCCATGAATTGAAGAACCCCTTAACGTCGCTTCGAAGCGCGGTGGAAACTTTATCGCTTGCCAAAAATGAGGCTGCCAAGAAAAAACTTCTTGGTATTATCGAAGATGATGTGGGACGCCTTGATCGTCTGATCAGTGATATTTCCAATATTTCCAGGCTGGATGCTGAGATGTCCCGTAGCCAAATGGGGGAAGTGAATATAAAAAGTCTGCTGGAAACGTTGATCAATATATATCGATCATCACAGGCTGATAAAATTCCCACGCTGCATTTGGATTTGGGCACCCAAAAAAATACCAGCAAGAAAAAGTCGCAAAAAGCCTATTGTGTCTCTGGGCTGGAAGGTCAGCTTGGGCAGTTATTTCGTAACCTGATTGATAATGCCRTBHBTTTYDVVVAAAAGGNTGGCACYATBTGGVTMAGVBTCRGTBHCCABVABAADATBSTGVDVKTGDTGRTTGAAGATGARGGGCAAGGTATTCCTGAAGATAAACTAGAAGATATTTTTGACAGATTCTATTCGGAACGCCCAAGCGCAGAAGCCTTTGGCAAACATTCCGGATTAGGGCTCAGCATCTGCAAGAAAATTGTTGAGGCGCATGAAGGGGCCATAGTTGCGCAGAACCGCCAAACCGGCGGCGCGCGATTTACGGTTCAGCTACGCCATATATCTCTTAAACCTGAGGCTTCGAAATGATATTAGTCCATGGTACCGGTGTTTTTATTGACGGGAAAGGCGTCTTGATTAAAGGGATGTCCAGAGCGGGGAAATCCGATTTGGCGCTCAGGCTAATGGCGCTTGGGGCTGAATTAATCGGGGATGATTATGTTGAAGTATCCCGAATGGGGCAGGATCGCGTGGTTATGCAGGCACCAGGGGCGATCGCGGGCAAAATTGAGGTGCGCAATATTGGCATATTAAATGTCCCCTTTCGGCATATGGCGAGAATCGATATGGTAGTAGAGCTGGTTTTGGACGTTGCCAGCCTGGAACGCTTGCCGCAGCAGAAAGTCACGCGGCTAGACGGGGCAGAAATCCCCTGTCTGGATTTCTATGCTTTTGAGGCCTCTGCGCCTGACAAATTGCGTTCGGCCCTTAAAATACTGTCTCAAAGCGTTGAAACATTGTCTCAGGAATGACGATTTTCACCTAGAAATATTGACTCCAATGGATTCTTGGCCTTTAATTTAGCCCTTCGTCAGGGAATTTAAGGACATATGGATAAATTTGAGGACAAGCCATTAAAATTATATTTGATCACCGGCATGTCGGGGGCGGGGAAATCTTCTGCGCTCAAAGTTCTGGAAGATTTGAATTACGAAGCCATAGATAACCTGCCGGTGACATTATTGTCCAATGTGCTGGAACTGGTTCTTGCCGATTATGAGAATGATGACCACCCGGCATTGGTCATTGGTATTGATGCGCGAACCCGGAATTTCCAGCAGGATAAAATATTGGAAAATCTGGCGGACCTTAAATCCCGCGACAATATAGACCTTCAAATATTGTATTTTGACAGCAGCGATGAGATATTGGTCAAGCGTTTTTCGGAAACGCGGCGCAAGCATCCGCTGGCCAAAGACCGTCAGGTCATTGACGGCATCACCCAAGAGCGCCAGTTGATGCAGGCCATTCGCGCAGAAGCAGATTATATATTTGATACATCAGACATGGGCGGACAGGATTTACGTCAGACATTAACCCAAAAATTTGAACGCCAGCATAGCGGTGATATGAATATCGTGATCAGTTCCTTCGCCTATCCAAAAGGGTTGCCCAGAAATGCTGATCTGGTTTTTGATGTGCGTTTTCTGCGAAACCCCCATTATGTGGATGCGTTAAAATCCTTGACCGGTCTGGACAGTAAAATTCAGAAATATGTGGAACAGGATAAAAAATTTGCGGATTTTTATGGGAAAATAAGCGACTTGATTTTATTCTTATTGCCTGAGTATAAGAAAGAAGGGAAATCTTACTTAAAGATTTCTTTTGGCTGTACGGGCGGGTGGCACCGTTCCGTATGTGTGGCGGAAAAAATAGCCAAACAGTTGAACAAGGGTGGCTTTAAAGTAAATATTTATCACCGGGAATTGGTGCTGAGGGGCATATAATCCCGCATAAACAGGATAAAAGAAATGATTGGTATGGTAGTTGTGACTCATGGCCGGCTTGCAGAAGAGTTTATTTCTGCAATGGAACATGTGGTTGGCCCTCAAAAGGCGGTACGGGCCATATGCATTGGACCAGATGATGATATGGAACAACGAAGGCAAGATATTCTGGATGCGGTCAAGGATGTAGATCAGGACTCCGGCGTTATCCTCTTGACCGACATGTTTGGCGGTACCCCGTCAAATCTTGCTATTTCAATAATGGAAAATGCCAATGTGGAGGTGATCGCCGGGATCAACCTGCCCATGTTGATCAAGCTGTCCAGCGTACGTCTGGTCTGCAGCATGGAGGAAGCTATTCAGGCCGCTCAGGATTCTGGCCGTAAATATATCAATATCGCGTCCCACGTGTTATCCGGAGATAATATGTGAGTGATAATAGTTCCCGGGTTGATTGTAATTCTGTCATGATTAGAAAAGTAAAAATTCAAAATAAACGCGGCCTTCATGCAAGGGCTTCTGCGAAATTTGTTGGTGTGGCCGGCGAATTTGATACGGAAATTCTGGTGTCCAAGGATGGGACAGAGGTTGTCGGCACATCAATTATGGGGCTGATGATGCTCGCCGCCGCAAAAGGCGAGACGGTGACGTTGAAAGGGGAAGGTTCGCAGGCCGGGCCGGCCCTTGATGCCCTTACGCAGTTAATTGAGGATAAATTTGGCGAAGAATGATGTCTGGCTCACTGTTAGGGTCAAAATCTGTTAATGACGTTCTGGCCCCAAATACTGGCCTAAATACTGGCCTAAATACTGGCCCAATGTCTGGTCAAGGAGACAGATAATTATGCGTATTGCCTATTTTGGCGGTGACATGTTTTACGCCTGCATGGAATTGCTCGWGGAGAAAGGTCATGAAATTATTGCCCTATATACAAACCCGCCTGATGCCGATGAATATGATTATATCAGGAATGTGTGCAGGCTAGGGAAAAGCCTTGATATTCCTATTTTATATTCCAAGCCGACAAAGGATGATATAAAGGAACTTCAGCAGAAAGGCTGTGATATGATTCTTTCTGCCGGATACCGACATAAAANTACCGCCGTGGCAGGGGGGAAGCCTACGTTATGGTGCGAATATCCATCCCTCCCTGCTTCCTGCGGGCGGCGGCCCAATGCCGCTTCCCTATGTTATTGTCAAGGGGTTGAAAAAAACCGGCGTTACCCTGCATAAGCTGTCACCAAAATGGGATGAGGGCGATATAATCCTGCAGGAAAAAATTATTTTACAGGGCAATGAGAATATTGAGGGCCTATTGCATGAGAGCCAAACCATTGCTAGAAAATTGCTGCAACGTTTTTTGGACTCTCCGGAGAAATGCTGGGAAAACGCCTTTCCTCAAATTCACAAACCCGGTGATTATTGGCCCATGGCCCATCCGGACAGGTTTAAAGTTAATTATCATAAAAATGTTAAGATCGTGGAAAAATATTTGAGGGCCCATAGATATATCAGCCCGGGCGGCATGGTTGAGTCTATATCGGCTGTGTCATTCTGGCGTGAAAAGCATAATCATGAACCCGGAACAATTGTATCACAGGAAGATAATATATATACCATGGCCGCCGCCGACGGCCTGGTGACGTTTAAACTAGAACATGACCAGATCAAATAATTTTATTTCCGGGTTAAGAGAGATTAGGGATTCTTTAAAGATTAGTCTTTATTATATAACAATATAAAGATTTCTTTATGCTTGTTGCGGCTGTGATATGCTGTTATAAGCGCTCTGTATTTTACCCTAAAATTAAGAAAGACACGTCATGAGCGACATTACAGATTATAAAATTGCCGATATTACGCTGGCCGAGTGGGGCCGCAAGGAAATTAATATTGCCGAAACTGAAATGCCGGGCCTTATGGCGCTGCGCGAAGAATTTGGCGCGGCCAAGCCCTTGAAGGGTGCCCGCATTGCCGGCTGCCTTCATATGACCATTCAGACTGCCGTGTTGATGGAAACGCTCATTGCTCTTGGTGCGGAAGTGCGTTGGTCAAGCTGCAATATTTTTTCGACCCAGGATCAGGCCGCTGCGGCTATGGCGGTGGCCAATATCCCGACCTTTGCCTGGAAGGGCTTGACCGAAGAGGAATTCCTCTGGTGCATTCGCGAAACCATCGTTGGGCCGGACGGCTGGCGGCCTAATCTGATTTTGGATGACGGCGGTGATTTGACGGCGATGATTTATGGGGATTTTCCCGAATTACTCGAAGATATTCGCGGCATTTCCGAAGAAACCACAACGGGCGTTCTGCGGCTCTATCAAATGGAAAAAGAGGGCCGATTGACGGTGCCGGCGATCAATGTGAATGACAGTGTGACCAAGTCCAAGTTTGATAACCTCTATGGCTGCCGCGAAAGTCTGGTTGATGGCATCAAGCGGGCGACCGATGTGATGGTTGCCGGTAAAATTGCGGTTATTGCCGGGTACGGCGATGTGGGAAAAGGCTCTGCGGCCAGCTTGCGCAATCAGGGTGCGCGGGTTTTGATCACGGAGATTGACCCCATTTGCGCCTTGCAAGCTGCCATGGAGGGCTATCAGGTTGTGACCATGGAAGACGCGGCTAAAGTTGGCGATATATTTGTCACTACGACGGGTAACAAGGATATCATAACGCTCGACCACATGCGGGACATGAAGGATCGGGCGATTGTCTGTAACATCGGTCATTTTGATTCAGAAATTCAAATTGCCGCGTTAGAGAATTTCGCTTGGGAAGAAGTCAAGCCACAGGTTGATGAGGTTGTTTTTCCGGATGGCAAACGTCTGATTGTTTTGGCCAAAGGCCGTTTGGTGAATCTCGGCTGCGGGACAGGACATCCCAGCTTTGTCATGAGCGCCTCTTTCACCAATCAGGTTATGGCCCAGATAGAATTATGGGAAAATCACAAGAATTATGACAATAAAGTCTATGTCTTGCCCAAGCATCTGGACGAGAAAGTTGCCATGCTTCACCTTGAAAAGCTGGGCGTTAAATTGACCAAGCTTACGAAAGAGCAGGCTGATTATATAGATGTCAGTGTTGATGGCCCGTTCAAGCCGGATCATTACCGATATTAACGTCTCTTGATATCGCAATATTTATAAGGCCTGATGTGAAGAATGACATCAGGCCTTAAAACTTTCTGATATCAATATGGTGCTTCCCTTTTCATTTCGATCGTTTATGATATTCTGCGTATAAAATAATCGTTGTGGAAGAGATTATGGTCAGGGGACCGTCAAAATTATTTAACCTGATGATATTAACATTGGCACTGGCAGTGGGCGTCATCCCTATGGCGGTTGCCGAGCCGGTTATGCCTGTGGCTGTGGGTGATAACATCATTCTTTATATGGGAATATTGTTTTTCTTTGCGGCAAGCCTGATCTTAWGGATGGCATTGGATCGCAGGCGCATGCGCAGCAGGTTAATGCGTGCCGAGAGGGATAATTATCAGCAATCCCTTCTCTTGAGTTCGCGCAAAGGGCTTTCGGTGATTTGGGATAAGCAGGGGAAAATATCCTCGCTTGACGATATCAAAGATTGGCTGGGCATTGATAGTGACAGCACAGAACTGGATTGCCTGAGGGGGGCGGCTGCTGCTTTYTCACAGGATCAGTTTGATCTGCTCACGGAAAATCTTGAAAAGCTTTTGACTTACGGGGAAAGTTTTCAAAAGTCATTTTTCCTTAACACCCAAAAAAGAAATATCATTGTGATGGGGGAACCCCTTACGGATGGTCATATTTCAGCGGGATCTATCGTCTGGTTTCGAGACGCAACGGCTGAAGAGAGTATCGTGGCCTTTAAAGAACGGAATGCGCGCAACATCAACAGGCGCCTCGATTTTTTTGAAAATACCGGCAACCTCATGCAACTTCCCATGTGGCTGCGGGATGAAAATTTAAAGCTCATATGGGTTAACAAGGCTTATGTGGATGCCGTAGACGGCACATCCGCAGAAGAGGTCATTTCAGAAGGCCGGGAATTGATCACCAGCACCATAGGCAAAACGGCGCGGGATATGGCGGCTATGGCCAGACAGACCCATGAAACTTATAAAGAAAAACATTTTGTTGTCATTCAGGGGGAGCGCCGCGCCCTTGATATTCATAATACGCCTGTGCGTATAGATAAAGATAATATGGGCTGCATGGGGTATGCGCAGGATATAACAGAACTTGAGAARGCCAGAGGCGAATTAATTCATCATACGGAATCTCATTCGGAAACTTTGAATAAATTATCGACGGCGGTGGCCATTTTTACCTCAGGCAAACGCCTTGAATATTATAATAGCGCCTTTAGCCGTCTGTGGCATTTATCAGAAAGCCTGCTCATTAATCATCCCCTTCACGGCGAGGTCCTGGAGGCGATGCGCGATGCGCGAAGGCTGCCAGAACAGGCTAACTTCCCGGAATGGAAAGCCGGACAACTGGCCGCCTATACCCAGATTTTAGACCCGGTGGAAGAAATGTGGCATCTGCCGGATAATACGTCACTTCGTGTGGTGACCCAGCCTCATCCTTTGGGCGGATTGCTGGTGTTTTATGAAGATGTCACCGACCATTTCGCCCTCGAGCGGTCATATAATACGCTATTTGCCGTTCAGCAGGAAACCATGAATAACTTGCATGAAGGCTTGGCGGTTTTCGGCATTGACGGTTGCCTTCAGCTCTATAATGATGCGTTTCTGGATATCTGGCAATTATCACGGGATTTTCTGGATGGGGCCCCTCATACGATAGAAGTGATGGATAGTTGCGCAAAGAAATATGGCAGCAGTGACCAGATAACTGAATTGAAAAGCCTTATTGTTGGCGGGGAAACAAAAAAAGAAGTTTTCTCTGGTCAGTTAAAAAGGCAGGATGGCAGTGTGCTTGATTATTCTGTGGTGCCGTTGCCCGATGGGGCAACATTGATCACATTTATCAATGTTTCAGACAGCTTTGCCATTGAGAAAGCTCTGCGAGAACGCAATCAGGCCCTTGAGGAAGCGGATAAAATCAAAGCCGACTTTCTGGCCCATATGTCCTATGAATTACGGACGCCGCTCAATAGTATTATTGGTTTCTCTGAATTGCTGGAAAAAGAATATCAGGGGCCATTGAATGATGTTCAACATGACTATATGCATAATATTCTGGCGGCATCCCGACAATTATTGGAATTATTCAACGATATTCTGGACTTGTCTGTTATTGAGGCCGGCGGTTTGACCCTTGATATTGATCAGTTTGAAGTGCCGTCTGTCTTGACTCAGGTGGTCGGCCAGCTACAGGAACGGATCAAGGTAAAAGATATTGATTTACTTGTKKMKGWYKKCKMSAWWWYKCWWCCSKKRYRRGSMGMYKCCAMKMKWRYTMWGMAKRMGATTTATAATCTGTTGAGCAATGCGGTAAAATTTACGCCGTCCCATGGCACCATAAGTCTGGCTGTGCGTCAGGATCACMTGAAYTATATCATCATTGTTCAGGATAGCGGTGTCGGAATCAGGCCGGAAGAGATCCCCAAGATTTTCGAAAAATTCTTCACGGGCAGCAATGTCCCCAATGAGCATGGTGCGGGACTGGGTCTTTCACTTGTGCGCAGCTTTGTTGAATTGCACGGCGGTAAGATTGAGGTTCAGTCACATTTGAATGAGGGAACCTGCATGACGTTAACCCTCCCGATCAGGATCGGCTTGCCCGCGCAAATAAGCGTGGCCGGGGAATAAAGGCGCAAGCAATGCAGAACTCAAAAATTTTCCCAAAAATATCTCCAGAAATATTTGCCGAGCTTATCCTTGAAGATCTGGCGGCAGTAAAGGATTTTGCGGCCCGTTTTGCGCCGTTGCTAGCCACCCGTGATGTGGTGGCCTTTGATGGCGGTCTTGGGGCGGGGAAAACCGCCCTGTGCCGCGCCATCATTCAGGCGCTGGGGTATGAGGGCGATGTGCCAAGCCCCACGTTCAATCTGGTGCAGATTTATGACCCTCCCCARWAAAATTTAAGGAAAAATCCAGATACCCCAACCATCTGGCATATGGATCTTTATCGTTTGGAGAATCCCGAAGAAGCCTTTGAACTGGGCATCGAAGAAGCCTTTGATACGGCGGCGAGCCTGATCGAATGGCCCTCAAAACTTGGCCCCCACCTTCCGGCCGGTTTTCTGACGCTTCGTCTGGAAATTTGCGAAATTACAGACCAGAGTAATCACCAGAATAATATTGGGCGAAAATTAAGCCTCATCGGCGACAGGGCCTGGCAGGAAAGACTAAAGCCTGTTTTCAAAAAAGACTTTATTTCATGACAGACCGCAACCGCCGCACCGCGGAATTCTTAACCCGGCATGGTTGGGGCAAGGCCGAATGCCGCCCGCTGGCCGATGATGCCTCTTTTCGGCGTTATGAACGGTTAACATTGGGCAAAAGCCGCGCTGTTCTGATGGATGCGCCGCCGGAATTTGAGGATRTWNGGCCCYTYWKTSMSSWKSSCCRWTWWYYKWMAGRMCAANGGTCTSKSCGCYCCRAWKATATTGGCCAGTCATATCAAGGATGGTTTTTTACTGTTGGAGGATATGGGCGATGATCTGTTCGCAAAAATATTAAATGATGACTTGACGCAGGAGACGGCCCTCTATGAGCTTGCCGTGGATGGTCTGATTAAGCTGCATGACTCTTCTGCGCCTGAAATACTGCCTGCCGGGGATGAAATAGATCATTCGCATACCCATTCTTTGGCCTATTATGATATGGATTTGCTGCTTGAAGAAGTTGGCCTGTTCACGGATTGGTATATGCCCGCCCTGACCGGAAAGCCGTTGCCAGCAAAAGACAGGGCGATATTCATTGCGTTATGGCGGGATATTCTGCTGCCGGCGACCAAGGATCTTGACTGTCTGGTGCTGCGCGATTATCACGCGGAAAATTTAATGTTACGGGCGGATGCGGCGGGATTGGCGCAGCT
>NVVM01000060.1 GCA_002402225.1 Alphaproteobacteria bacterium | reverse complement strand
CCGCTGCCGACAGTAGAATTGATCCGCAAAACAGCATCATTGTGGGCAATACGGTTCTTTACGGCGCCATCAGCGGCGAATGTTATTTTCGCGGTGTCGCAGGGGAACGATTTGCCGTGCGCAATAGCGGGGCCATCGCCGTGGTTGAGGGGGTCGGCGATCACGGCCTTGAATATATGACCGGCGGCTGCGTTGTGGTCATCGGCGAGACGGGCCGGAATTTTGCCGCAGGCATGAGCGGCGGCATTGCCTATGTTTTGGATGAAGCCGGTGATTTTGATAAACGCTGTAACCTTGCCATGGTGGAATTAGAACCTCTGCCCGAGGAAGACGCCATGGCCCGCAAACATCAATCCGGCGACCTTGAGAGTCACGGACGGGTGGATGTGCTGCGCAATAATATGTCCGGCAATGATGTGGAGCGTTTGGTGACGCTTCTGGAAAATCATGTGCGCTACACCGGTAGCGAACGCGCCCAGACTATTTTGGATAATCAGGATAAATATCTGCCAAAATTTGTCAAAGTGATGCCCGTGGAATATCGCCGCGCCCTGCAGGAAATGGCGCCAACCCAAACCGTGTTATCTGCCTATACCGGCCAAACGTTGAATTAAAGGAACTGAAAATGGGAAAACCTACAGGATTTATGGAATTCACCCGTCAGGAACGGACCTATGCGCCGGCGGGGGATCGGGTAAGGCATTATGATGAATTCATCAACCCGCTGCCGGATAATATGGTCTCTCAGCAAGGGGGGCGCTGTATGGATTGCGGCATCCCTTTTTGTCATACGGGCTGTCCCGTAAATAATATGATTCCCGACTGGAATGATCTGGTCTGGAAGGGCGATTGGAAGAATGCTTTGGACGTTCTGCATTCCACCAATAATTTTCCGGAATTTACCGGACGCGTCTGCCCCGCGCCCTGTGAAGCGGCCTGCACCTTAAACCTCGATGACCAACCCGTCACCATCAAGACCATCGAATGCGCCATCGTGGACAAGGGCTGGCAGGAAGGCTGGATTACGCCATTATTGCCCCAGAAAGAAACCGGCAAAAAAATCGCCGTGGTTGGCTCAGGGCCCGCCGGGCTTGCCTGCGCCCAGCAATTGACCCGCGCGGGCCATTCCGTTGCCGTTTATGAGAAAAACCGGCGCGCGGGCGGCTTGCTGCGTTACGGTATCCCCGATTTTAAAATGGCGAAAGGCCTGATTGATCGGCGCGTACAACAAATGGAACAGGAAGGCGTGACCTTTTGGACCAGCATGAATGTGGGGCAGGATATTCCGGCCCAAAGATTGATCGAACATTATGATGCGGTTGTCCTTGCGGGTGGCTCAGAGCAGCCCCGCGATCTGCCTATTCCGGGCCGCGACCTGAACGGCGTATATTTTGCCATGGATTTTCTCATCCAGCAAAACCAGCGCAACGCAGGCGAGCCACTGCCCAACGAAAAGGATATTCTGGCCGGCGGAAAAAAAGTCGTCGTCATCGGCGGCGGAGACACAGGTTCGGATTGCGTCGGCACCTCATTCCGCCAAGGTGCCGTATCGGTAACCCAAATAGAAATTATGCCCAAACCACCGGCCCATGAGAATAAAGAACTGGTCTGGCCGGATTGGCCCATGAAGCTGCGCACGTCGACAAGTCAGGAAGAAGGCGCGGCCCGGGAATGGARTATGGCCACAGGGGAATTTGTCGCCAATGAAGCKGGYRATCTTGCGGCCATACGCTGTTATRAAGTKGATGAYAAATTCCAGAAARTCAAAGGCAGCGAATTTGAAATAGACGCCGATCTGGTCTTATTRGCCATGGGCTTTACCAATCCKSTGCAGGAAGGTCTGCTCGAACAATTGGGCGTTACGCTTGATTCGCGCGRSAATGTTYTKGCSGGAMCCGATGATTATCAAACCTCCCGCGCTCAGGTTTTTACCGCAGGCGACATGCGCCGGGGCCAATCACTTGTGGTTTGGGCCATTCGCGAAGGGCGTCAGGCGGCCCGCGCCGTTGATAAATTCTTGATGGGTCATTCCAGATTGCCAAGATAAGGTATATTGCGCTATACCCGTGGCTGAATGAATGCGCAGGATGCGTATAAGCCATATGGGTATTTAAGTATGACAACTGATATGAAACGTCTTGTGGAAATTGAGCGCACCATCGCCTATCAGGATCAGCAGATTCAGGATTTAAGCGATATGGTGAATGCCCAGTGGAAAGATATCGACAAGCTCAAAAAACATCTTGCGCGGGCCAGGGAACGTTTGGAAAATCTCGAGAATCCGTCGCCTGAAAATGCATCAGAAGATGGCCCCATGGTTCATGAAAAACCACCGCATTATTAAGGACTGAACATATGCGTGATGTCAAAATAGCCTTTCTGGGCCTTGGGGWTATGGGCTATCCCATGGCTGGACACCTGCAAAAGGCCCGCTATGACGTCACCGTTTATAACCGAACAACGGCAAAGGCGAAACAATGGACGTCAGAATATGGCGGAGATTATGCCCAAACCCCTGCCGAGGCCGCAAAATATGCGGATATTGTCTTCGCCTGTGTCGGCAATGATGATGATATCAAAGCCATAACATTGGGGCCGGACGGGGCCTTTTCCGGCATGAAAARCGAGGCCATATTCGTCGACCATACCACCGCATCGGCAACTGTTGCGCGGGCATTGGACGCCGCAGCGCAGGAAAAGGGGCTGCATTTCCTTGATGCCCCCGTATCCGGCGGGCAGGCCGGGGCAGAGAATGGCCGCTTAACCATCATGGTAGGCGGCGCAGAAGCCATCTTTCAGAAAATTGATCCCATCTTACAAAGCTACGCCCAGAAAACCAAATTGCTCGGCCCCGCCGGAAGTGGCCAACTGACCAAAATGGTTAATCAGATTTGTATAGCCGGTCTGGTGCAGGCCCTGTCAGAAGGCCTGAATTTCGCCGCCGCCGCCGGGCTTGACCCCATGGCCGTGGTGGAGGTCATATCCAAAGGGGCCGCGCAGTCATGGCAGATGGAAAATCGCCATCAGACCATGATAGAAGATCAGTTTGATTTTGGGTTTGCGGTTGACTGGATGCGCAAAGACCTTGATATTGTGCTGCAAGAAGCCCGCAATAACGGCGCCAAATTACCGGTGACCGCCTTGGTGAATGAATTTTATAAGGAAATTCAGGCCGCAGGCGGCAACCGGCTAGACACCTCCAGCCTGATCACGCGCCTTACTAAATAACCATCGTCATTTTACTCAGGGAACAAAATGCCCCCGGGAACATCGCCGATAATTTTTCGCCTGTTGATTTAACCGCGAACATGGGGTTCATTCCCCACAAGTTTTCGCGCGAGAACCTCTTCTAATAATTTTATCTATTCATACCGGCAAGTTAAGAGTTTATAAAGACTCTATATTATATAAATCTTAAATAAAAATTATCATTGATATTAATCGCGTTCGGCTTAAACATCCTACGCCACCGGTATAACCCGCTATGGAGAATAAACATGCTTTTCGAGTCCAGGAAAAACAATGAGCCAGCCGATATCGCCCCAATAGCGGTCAGCAACGAGCAAGGTGACAGCCCTGATTTATATCTTACCGTACTCGAAACTATTCCCATTAATGTCATGTTATGCGATAAAAAAAGCTTTACAATCACCTATGCCAATCACCAAAGCATAGACACACTTGAGACTTTAAAGCATCTTCTTCCAATTGATCCCAAAGACCTCATTGGCACCTGCATTGACGTATTCCATAAAGTTCCCAGCCACCAACGCAGCATGCTCAACGACCCAAAGAACCTGCCTTATCGAACGGTGATTACTCTGGGCGATGAGTTTCTTGATCTTTTTGTCACGGCAATGGGTGATGATACTTTCATCTTAACATGGAGCATCATTACGCAGCAGCATAAAGCAGAAAAGCAAACGGTTCGCCTGATGAATATGCTGGATAAAATGCCCCTCAATGTTTTGACCTGTGACCCTGAGAGTTTCAAAATTGATTATGCCAATGAGGCCAGTATTAATACCTTGCGCAAAATTGAACATCTGCTGCCCATCACCGCCGAGCAGGCGCTGGGAAGCTGTATTGATATTTTCCATAAAAAGCCCATCATGCAGCGGGGAATTCTGTCTGATCCCAGCAACCTGCCGCATTCAGCCCGCATCGCTCTCGGTGAAGAGACCCTGCTCTTGAATGTCAGCGCGATCACTGATGAGAAAGAAAACTATCTCGGCCCAATGCTCACCTGGGATATCATCACAGACCAGGTTGCGGTCGAAAAAGTCGTGATGCAAATCTCAGAAGGCGTCGCAGCGGCGGCAACAGAGTTAAGTTCCACCTCCGAAAGCATGTCACAGGTTGCCATTGAATCCGGCCAGAAAACCGCCGCCGTGACCACAAATTCCCAGCAAACGACCGCGAGCATCCAGGGGGTTGCCTCAGCAACGGAAGAGCTAACCGCAAGTATTCGGGAAATCATGCGCAATATTGAAGAGGCCAGCAAAGTCACCAAGCAGGCCGTGAATGAAACCAATATCAGTAAGGAGATGATCACAAAACTCAGCCAATCCGCCAACGAAATTGGTGAAGTGATTAAATTGATCGAAGAAATTGCCAACCAAACCAACCTGCTGGCCCTTAATGCCACTATTGAAGCGGCGCGGGCCGGTGATGCGGGTAAAGGTTTTGCAGTCGTCGCCGGAGAGGTAAAAGCCCTGTCCGGCCAAACCAGAGCCGCAACCACTGAAATTTCAACGAAAATTACCGATATTCAACACGCAACGGACGCCGTGGTGAAAGCCATTGAGGAAATTTCCGGCACGGTAGATAGTAYGAGCACCATTAATGGTGAAATCAGTTCTGCCGTTGACGAACAAAATGCCGTTACTGGCGAGATTAGTGCCAATATTCAAAGTGAGGCCCAACGGTCTCAGGAGGTTTCATCTGACCTCTCCCAGATTAGCGAAATGATTGAAAATACAGGCGCATCATCAGGCGAGATCAGTGCGGCTGCCGGAGAACTGTCAAAGCTCTCTACAGACCTGACACAAAGCATTGCCATGTTGCTCAAAAGGAAATAATCAATATCTTTTTTAGACACAGAACAAAAAGAAAAGACCCCAAGCCTATAAAATGGCTTGGGGTCTTTTCATATTTATAAGACTATTGGGCAGGCTTCATGAATTTCATGGTCAGGCGGTCACTTTCGCCAATAGCCCGCATTTTATCTTTATCCGCATCGTTACCCGCCAAGGTCGGCAGCAATGTCCAGACGCCTTTTTCATGAACATGCGTATCTTTTGGATTGGCGTTAATTTCGCTTGTCGCCACCAGAATGAACCCCGCCTCAGCGGCCGCCGCCTTTAAATCAGCGGGGCTGATATAGCCGTCTTTGCCCGTTGATGTCTCGCTTCTGTGATCCGTGATACCAAAAATACCCCCGGGCTTCAAGGCGGTAAAGACCGCTTTCAGGACATCTTTCTCAACGCCGCTCCTTTGCCAATTGTGGAAACTACGAAAAGAGACCACCATATCGGCGGAACCCGCCGGCGCAATTTCAACCTTTGCCGGCGGAGCCAATTCCGTCACGATCACTTTCCCATATAGGGCAGCATCACTGGCCAGCCGCGCCGCAAGCGCGTTATTTGATTTAAATTGATAGCCTTCTGYCGCAGAAAGATCAAAGCCCGCACTATAATATGTGCCGGTCGCCTGCATATAGGGCGCCAGTATTTCCTGATACCAACCCCCGCCGCCGGGCCATATCTCGACCAACGTCATATCTGGCTTCAAGCCAAAAAAYTCCAGAGTCGCTTTTGGGTTTCGATATTGATCCCGTGCCTTGCTGGCGTCCGAGCGATGAGATCCCGCAATAACCGCCGACAGCGTTTTTCCGGATTCAGCCATATGCTCATGGGCCTTTTCATGGGCTTGAGCCTGTAATCCCATGCCGCCGATCATCATGGACATGATACAAACTGTTGGCCAAAATCTAGATGAGGACACCCTCTGTGATGTGGTGATGCTTAGGTCTGTCATATTTCAATCCTTATTTTTTGTTTAATGGTCCGAATGTTCAAATTGATCGCGTAATCCCGTATCATATTCCAATGCTTGAGGGGTCAAAGTCGCCTGAATGGGAAAGGCGGATTTTATTAATCCTTTACGTTCCAGCGCCCGCCAAACCGCCTCATTGGAAAAGCCGCTGGCGTCCTGACCGGAAACCACATAATTGCCAATATGAACATGGTCGCCGTGAACTTCAGGCAGATAAGATATGGTTACTTCCCCGGTTTTTATGTCCWGTGTTGCGCTTTCCGGATTGTCCGCCAATAGCTGAAATAACGCCAAAGTACGTTTCTGTAACGGGTTGAGTTTAATGAGTTTTTTCTTCATGGGTTGGATAATAACCCGAACAGATAATGATTGCACGTGGTTTCTACGCGCCAAATAATTATCCCCAAAGTTGACAAAAGATTGACAAACAGTTAAAATTTGATATAAATCGCATCGATTGGCAGGTAATACTGCACTGCACCAATTAAATCACGGGGCCTAAATCGCATAATTAAAGGTTACGGARACGGTTGCAGAAACATAAGGCTGTAGTTATAGGGCCGAAAAATCCGGAAGGGCTTTCCGGTACGCAGACAGGTCCAAAGAGACCGTTGTTAAAATTTCATAATAATAAGAGCTGAAAAAGCGTCAGGTTGCAAGCGGGTTTTGATGGAAAGCATTCTGTCGAAATCATTGTTGAGTCAAAATTCAACAATCTACACCATTCGGCGGATTAAGCCGGAAAACAGGAGTAAGGCTTATGAAAAACTATAAGCTCATGGTTGGTATTATACCGGTTTTTATCGTTGTTTGTCTTATGGGATTTTCTATTATACCCAGAACAGAAGTGAATGCCTCTATTCAGGGCGATAAGAARWKGMSKRSTGAWRKKAMRRCATTATACAGCCCATCATATAGCCCGGGCAGCATTTATGATGCGGATATAGATATGTTATTAGCCGAATTGCCCGGGGATATTTCCGAAAAATCCTTCAAATGCCTTGCGCAAGCCATATATTTCGAAGCCCGAAGTGAACCATTTGAAGGCCAGGTTGCCGTGGCTTATGTCATTATGAACCGCGTTAAAGACAGACGTTATCCCAATAATATCTGCGCCGTGGTATTCCAGAATGAGCAACGCCGGCATAAATGTCAATTTTCCTTTGCTTGTGACGGCCTGTCCGATAACCCCTATGAAATGGCCGCGTGGAATATTGCCCGGCGCGTTGCTGGCGGGGCGCTGAAGAATGCCCAAAGCGATGTTACCGCACGTTCCACGCATTACCACGCGGACTATGTGAATCCACGGTGGGCCAAGTATCTTCAACCCACCATTCAAGTTGGCAGCCATATTTTTTATCGCGAAGATATGTAAGGCTATTGAAACTTTCTAAAAATTGATTTATATCAAGGTTAGCAGTTTAATTGGGCTGTTATAACTACTCATGTAATTGAAGAAGGATAAAAAATGGCAAATACAATTACGTTCATATCATGCGGCGTCTTAACATTATTGTTACTGATAGCTATCATGTTTGCAGGGTCGCATTTACTTCTGCCCGCAATATTTATGATCGTAACGATACTTGTCGGTGGTTACTGTATTTACATTGCTGATGGAATGATCAAGCAACGYGCAGAAATCATGAAAAAATGGGAAGATTGAGACTNMGCCCTTAAGGGCTTCTCATAACTTATTTTTYATATCCTTTATAGATATACCCTGAGTACTTTAGCCCTGATAAGTACTTAACACTAAACCTTGCCTTAACCGGCAAGGTTTTTTTTTAATCTTTCACGACATTTACTTTTTACTAACCATATTAGATTGTAATGATAGAATCACCGCAACTAAAAGGTGCACCTATGAGTCTAGAAAAATATTCTAATTCCCATGATAGCGGCGTTATCAATGGATTAAACGGCAACTATTTACATTGGACAAAAATCCAGCTTAAAGAGCTCCACAAACATCTTCATTCATTGAAAGAGGATGATTTGACATTGAAAGAGAGTGGCTTGATATTGCAACAGRRYGATCGGCAARAAACMAAARAYACCCGAACGGAAATTYTRGAYMTCMTTCATAAYRTCATAGGGCTTGGCGGTAGTTTTGGTTATTATATGATTACTGACATAGCAGATTCCCTCAATAAATATATTCGCTCCATCGAAGAATTTCCTAACGTTGACCCCAAAATTATTGCAGCCCACCTCAATGCAATGGATTATATTATTGCCTGCAATATTGGGGGATATGGCGGCGAACGCGGCAAGAATATTATGGCGCATCTACAGAGAAAGCTGCCAAAAGAGGCTTGCCGACTTGCCACAGCAAATGCATAACCCCTAGTGCCCTGTGTCACCTTATTTGCATGATTTGGATCACCTATCCCGTTTTCTGGGTAGGAAGCGTTGCGCGGGCGATGCTTTAGCATCGGCAAGCAGCGGTGACGCCCTTCAGGGAACGGGATAGGTGACCCTTCGGGCGGTTTTACAAGCCTGCCGCGTGTGCGTTGCCCGACGCTTGTTATGCGGGGCATGACGGCACGCCGCGCGCCTGCTCGGCAGGCTTGTAAGACCGTCCAAACCATGCAAATAAGGTGACACAGGGCACTAGTCCGCTAGAGGTATCCCGAATTCTTTCCATTGCTCTGCCCCGCCTTTATTTTCAATATAATTCATTAAAGCGGTAACGGGTTTTCTGTCATAAATTCGGTCGGCATCATTCAATAATAATAATGTGGCTTTTTCCATATCCATACCGGCCCGGTGCGCACGGGCGCTGGACATGCCCACGAAAGCATTGGCCACCGCCACTATCCGCGCAGATAACAGAATATCATGCCCGGCCAGATTATGCGGCATTCCAGAACCATCCCAGTGGGCCCTGACCTGCCGTAAGGTTTTAACAACAGGGCCGTCAAAATCCACAGTTTCGAGCATATCGGCACTTTTCATAATGCTGCTGCGAACCGTTTCCAGCTCATTCTCAGACAGGCCCTTTGGGCGAACCAAAAGCTCTCGCGGTACCAGAATTTTGCCCAAATTCATCAAGGCCCCCGCAATATTGACTGTATCACATGTCACATCATCCGCATTCATTTCCATGGCAATGGCCAACGAAACCATGGCCACACGTTCCGAATGATGGGCGCTGTAAGGGTCTCGGCTGTCAATCACCATGGTCAGCGTGCTGACCAAACTCTTTAAGGCCACCTCCCGACGTTCACGTTCCCGAACCAGTTCAGAAATATCTTCCGTAACCATCAAAACGCCCTGATCCTGGTCAATCAATAAGGGAACATAATCCGATTTAATGGTTATCTCATTCCCCGGCAACTGTTCTATAATCGAAAGCGGGGTGCCATTTTCCATAACCTGATTGCAATAGTTTTCCATATCTGGCGATTGAAGCCTGCCTTTGACAGATGAGATTCTTTGACCAATGATATCTTGTGCCTTGAGCCCTGTATCCTGAGCCGCCGGTGCATTGGCAAAAAGATACCGGCCATGGCCATCAATGGCAGTGATCACGGTTGGTTGGCTATCCGTTACAATCTGCAGGAACCGGCTGAGTTTTTCATACCGGCGGCTCAAAATTCTTTGCTGCTGCGCAGCCCTAGCCACCCGGACAGACACCCCGTGCCGCCAAATCAGAATGATTAAGATACTGACCGCTAGAATGGTCAGGCTTGCGATCCAGATTATCGTTCGTTTGCGGGCCTGAATGGCCCCGAGGACTTCTTGCGAATCTATTGTACGCACCAGCACCCAGTCGGTTCCCGCAATTTTTCGGCCCGTAACCAAAACATTTTTACCTTCATAATTCATCCGCTCGGAAAATCCACCGGTTGTCTCTCTGGCCGTCTGAACGGCAAAAACTGCGGCCAATGCAGGGCTTTCTGCATCCAATACCATTGTTAATGGCGAATTGACGTCACCATTTTCCATGCGCAGCGGTGATAAATACTCCATGGCCGTGCCATTCTTGCGCACAATATAGTTTTTGGCTGTTTTGCTTATATCTCCAGGTTGGGTCAATTTTTGATAAAAATCTTCCGGCACAGCCTTGATGCCCACAGCAAAACCAATGGCGGGGACGCTATTATCATCCTGCACCCCGAAAACCGGCGCAACGAAGGCAATGACCGGCCGTTTATCATCTGACAAATAAGGCCCGAAACTGATCACTTCGTTGCCCGCGCCCCGGTCAAGAAATCCCGCGACACTGCGAATAACCGAGGGCATATTGGGCGTTGAGACAATGACCTGCCCCTGAGGATTGGTCAGCGCGAGGCCGGAAACCCTTTGTTTATTAAGACTTGCCCTTATCTTGAAATCCTGATCCAAAACAGATATATACCCATTTTGTATCGCAGCCCCCTTCATCAGGTTTTCAAGATAGGCTGCTTGGGCCAGATTTTCCACGTCTTGCGGCGCAGGAGCGGCCTCTATATTGCCAAGATAAATCCTCAACGACGGGTTTTGCGCCAGACGGCTGATGACTTTTTTCTGCTCGGCCAACCATTCTTCCAGAGCCACCTCCCGACTGTTGATCACAACGGCCATCTGGCGTTGCCAWACCAGACTGTCCCTGTCCGCTTCTGACTGGGCGAACCTCAGAACCAGTAACAAGGCAATGGCCGCCCCGGCGATAATCAGGATTCCCAGTGCCACAGCGGCTGATAAAGGTCGCAAACTCATATAAAAAGTCCATTCTGCTGAAAAGTTTAAGGCCACAAGCTTATTTTTTAATATTTAGGTAACCTTACCCCGTATATAGTCCGTAAGTAAAGATTTGGATGGCCTGTTATTTTTTCTGATAAGCCACATCCTTAATATTATGCCATTACCCGTTAATTGAACTATATGAGTTTTAAATTTTGTTTGCACTTAAATCCCATTTCATAAAATCATTCGCGCGCCTAACCATTACCCTTGGGCTTATCCTCTTTATCTCACCCACAACCTTCGCACAAAAAAACAATGCGGGCCGAACCGGCCTTTTTGGTTCCTATGAGACGATGAGCCGGCAGCTGGTCGCCTTTAAAAAATGGAACAGTATGTTGGAACGCGTTAAGGGGGATCTTAAGCAAACCCCTGATACAAAAGAGAATTGCCGGCTCACGGCCAAAAATAATTGCTATATGGAAGATTGGCGGGAACTTTTAACATTTCTGAAAGACAAACCCACAGACCAGCAAATTGCCGAAATCAATATTCATATGAATAATGCCCCCTATATAACCGATATTATTAATTGGGGTGTGCCGGATTATTGGGCATCTTTACGTCAGTTTTTTGACAAAGACGGGGACTGCGAAGATTATGCCATCGCCAAATACCTGTCTTTAAAGGAGCTGGGGTTTGACCCTGATATGATGCGTATCGTGGTGGTTCAGGATACAAATCTTGATGTTCCCCATGCTGTGCTGGTGGTGTCTGTGGATAATCAAAGGCTGGTTCTTGACAACCAGATTTCCTACGTCGTCCGGGAAAAAGCTGTCTTGCATTATCGGCCCTATTATTCCATTAATGAAAATGCCTGGTGGTTACACAGAATGTAACGATCTAATTTGTTATACGGCTTTGAATTATCAAATTTCAACGAATTTAGCCCCCATTTGATATACCGCTGAATACCTGCTAAAATATAATATATTTCAAGTAATTGATCAAATCTAGTATAGAGTAATATTATGTCAGCCACGGAAAATTCAAATCATATGGAAAGTTCCGCCACCCCGTGTCAGGTGGATGACCTGATCTCTGCCATGCGTGCCATAAAACGGCATCCAGAAGGTTATCGCGGCATTCATTTACATTTTTCACTTCTGGACAGGGGTCATAAACAGCCCTATCACCGAAGAACCATAGCCACCGCCTTTAACAAACTCATCCAAAGTAAAAGCGGCCAGCTTTTCTGGACAAGTAATTTTGACGTTGTTTTTATCTGTCAGGGTAGCTCCCTCGCACAGCTTGACATCGCCATTCTAGCGGCCCGGCGAGCCGTCGAGGATAGCCCGCTCGTTAAAAAATATATTGAAGAGGGACGGGATGATGAACTTTGTGAATGGTATGATCTGGCGATAGATATGGAGCGCTTCATGCATATGGTGGCGGGCCTAAAAAATGCCGTAGTGCCGCCGGAGGCCCCGGAACAGACGCAAGAATCAGGTCAGGACGGAAAAAAAGACCCGCCGAACGCGCCCAGCCTGAAATCCATGATTAACAATCTGAATCAGACATTAAGCCATTCTGAAGAGCCTAAACCGCCAAGTCTCAAGACGGSMAATATCACCAAACCACGTTATGACCCCCTCGCAAAACAAGATACATCGCAGCCCATGGGNCCAATGCAATTGGATCAGCTGGAACGTAATTTGATCAACATGGACATCGATCGGATGATCGCCGATCAGACAGCCTTTGTTATCGTCGGCGACAAAAATGCAAAACCAATTTTTATTGAACATTATATCTCAGTGGATGAAATTAAAGAAAGCCTGCTGCCCACCTATGACCTATATGCTGACAAATGGCTGTTCAAGCGGCTAACACGTACCTTTGATACCAAAATAATGCAAAGCTTACCCACAAAAGATATTGTCAGAGATCAGGTTATTAGCATTAACATCAATGTAGAAACCGTGCTGACTCCTGAATTTGATAAATTCATATCCTTATTTAAACAAAAAAATAACCAACCATTGATTTTGGAAATGGGCATGTTCGATGTGATTTCCAATATTCAAAACTATTATGATGCACAAAAAAAACTATCCCGGTTAGGCTGCCGAATTACTCTGGATGCGATAGACATTCAAGCTTTGCCTGTATTAGACAGAGAACTCCTGTCCGTAGATTTCCTGAAAATCAGTTGGAAACCAGACTATATAAAACTCATCGGAAGTGCTGAGCAGGATAAAATCCTCTCCGCCATAGCGGATCATGGCAATATGCGTATTATTTTATGTCACTGCGACACGGAAAATGCTCTTGAATTCGGAAAATCCTTTGGCATCCATATGTATCAGGGTTTCCTGATAGACAAAAAATTTAAATCTTCCTTTTAAGGCCCGGCTTTTAAGGCCCGGATCCTAATATGTCGCCCTAATATGTCGCACCGGCTTTTCTTAATATTTTTTCTGTCTTGGATCGCCTGTGGTCTATGGCATGCTGAAGGGGGGAACGGCCAGAGTAATCCTCTAATGTATAATCAGCGCCGCTCTTAAGTAATAATGACACAATCCGGTCCCGTTTCACCAGAACGCCCGCGATCAACGGAGTCGTGCCGTTATTATCCCCCAAATCCAGATMCGCGCCAGCCTTGATCAAAACCTCAACCATGGCCCTGTTTCCCGCCTCTGCGGCGATCACCAAAGGGGTTTTGCCATCTTTGCCAACCAAATTCGGTTTTGCGCCAGACCCAAGAAGATATTTAACAAGGGGCAGCTCTCTTTTCTTGGCGGCGATGATTAATGCGGTAGTTTTATCGTCATAATCACGGGTGTTGATATTCACGCCCTTTTCAACAGCAATCTTAATATCCTGATAATTAAGGTCTTTGATTGCTTTAAGAAATTTATAGGATGCCGAAAAGCTTTGGCTTTGCGCCGAAGCCAGCCCAAGTGCGGTCATAATTATGACAACGCCGACGATTTTATTAAATTGCATTCAAAACTCCAGTTTTTAGGTCGCTTTCATTCCTGATGACTATTATATATAGGGGACATAGATCGAAACAATAAAATAATAATTTATTCATGACAGGAATAGACAATGACAACATCCCGAATCCTTCTGATCATACTTTTGGTGCTTGCGGGAATTTTTGCCATTTTTATCACGTATTTTTATACACCGCCGGTAAAAACCGCACAACAAAACGCCAAAGCTCTTATCGGGGGCCCCTTTACGCTAGTTGATCATCATGGCAAAGACGTGACCGATAAAGACTTTAGGGGGAAATATATGTTGGTTTATTTTGGCTATACTTATTGCCCGGATGTCTGCCCAACAGAATTACAAATCATGTCTGACGCCCTTGATCAGCTTTCAGAAAAAACCCTGAAGGCCATAACGCCGATTTTCATAACCGTCGATCCAATCCGGGATACCGTCGATATTATGGCGCAATATGTCCCGGCCTTTCATGAAAATATGATTGGCCTGACGGGCAGTATAGAGCAGATAAAAGATGTGAAAAAAGCCTATCGCGCCTACGGTGCCAAGGAACAGCAAGAAGAGGGCGCGGATCCTGAGGCCTATTTGGTCAACCATACATCCTATATTTATCTCATGGACAGGCAGGGTGAATATCTTACCCATTTTCGAAGCATGACCGATCCTGAGGTGATGGCAAAGAAGCTGGAAGAGGTCATCAAATAATTATTGGGGGTAATGATGGGAGGCGGTAATTATGGAAGAACCAAAATTCTGGCGTGACATAAAGCTGTCCCACATGACACCTGAGCAATGGGAATCCCTTTGTGATGGCTGCGGGTTATGCTGCCTGCATAAAATAGAAGATAGTGACAGCGGGGAGATAGCCTATACCGATGTGGCCTGCCGACTTTTAGACATCGACAGTTGCCAATGTGCAAATTACCCGCATCGGAAAAAACTGGTGCCGGATTGTGTTGTGCTGACGCCTGATCAAATATCTGAATTTCATTGGCTGCCTGATAGCTGCGCTTACCGGATGGTGAGCGAAGGCAAAGACCTGTCCCCATGGCACCCCTTGGTTTCCGGCTCTGCAAACAGCGTTCATGACGCCGGAATTTCTGTGCAGGGGCGCGTCATTTCAGAACGGAATGCCGGTGACATGATGGATCATATTATCAACCTACAGGCCTTCTGCGGCCATAAAGAAGGCCCGGAATGACAGAATATTATGTTGGCGATATTCCCCTTATCTTGCGGCGCCACCCCCGGGCCAAACATCTGAAATTACGCTTTGACGTTAAAAGCTACTCTGCAATTCTCACGCTGCCTCCCGGCGTGTCTGACCGCAAAGCGCGCCAATTTGCCAATAAACATCATGACTGGATATGTGAGCAATATGATAAGTCTCCGGTAACCGTTCCCTTACGCGCAGGGGAAGTCATTCCTTATCAAGGGCATCCCGTAAAAATTATCTCCGCCCCGGGTAAGGTGGCTGGCGTTACATTACACGAAGAAACGCTCATCGTTGGCGGGCCAGAATCAGGATTTGAAACGCGGCTGCAAAATTGGCTGAAAAAACAAGCCCGCCTGACACTGGGCGCGGCGGTAGAAAAATATGTGCGCCCCCTCGGCTGCCGCCCTCATAAAATTATGATTCGCGATACCAAAAGCCGTTGGGGCAGTTGTTCGAGCCGAAAAACGCTGTCGTTTTCCTGGCGGTTGATCATGGCCCCAAGCCCTGTTTTAAATTATGTTGTGGCCCATGAGATGGCTCATCTTGTGGAAATGAACCATAGCCCGGATTTCTGGACGCTGGTGGAAAAACTTTATCCCAATTGGTCTGAGGCCCGCCGCTGGCTAAAGTCCGAGGGCCAGGGGTTGATGCTGATCGGATGAAACAGCTTTAAGTGTGGTTTTTTCATTTTCTTTTTCATCTTTTTGCAGAGCAGCAACGAGCAACAGTTGAAGATCCATCGTCAGGACGGCCTTGTCGCTGCCCTGTTCTTCCATAACGATATAGAAATTTGCCGTCGGGCCTTGTGAATCGCGATATTCAACTTTCGATAATTTCAACCGAATACGTATTTTGCAGCCGGTGTTCAGTGATCTTAAGAATCGGATATTCTCCGCCCCTTGATTTTTACCATATTTCAGGCCGGCAATCGTCACAATTTGATCAAAGAGCTGCGGAATGAGGGACAGAAGCAGATAATTATGAATGATCGTTTGTCCCGAAGGCATTTCTGTTTTGGCTCTTTCTTCATCCACATGTATCCATTGAAAATTTCCGGTGGCTTCGGCAAATCTATTGACTCTGCTTTGGGTAATTTCAACCCATTTTGATGTGCCAATATTGCTGCCGATATGCTGCTGGATATCCTTGATGTCTATTCTGATCATTGTCGCTCGCTATTTTAAAAATTTATCACGCCGCCAGTTTATCAATTGTCCCTTACTGAAGTGTCAAAGTTGGTTAAGTTTTTATGCATTTTATTACTTTTTTATACATCTTTATTATCAGGGTCGTGCTGGTTTATCGCGCGGACGGACATTTGGGGTATTCAAAGTGGCATCATCCCGCCCCAGATAAACCCGATACATAAAATTACGCCATATTCTGGCCGGCGTTCCCCCGCC
>NVVM01000059.1 GCA_002402225.1 Alphaproteobacteria bacterium | reverse complement strand
GCGTTATTCTTTTGGTTGATGCCGCAGAAGGCCCCATGCCGCAAACTAAATTTGTGACATCAAAGGCATTGGCGCTTGGCCTGAGACCTATTGTGGTTATTAACAAGGTTGATAAACCTGATCGCCGGCCGGATGCCGTGCATGACGAGGTTTTTGATCTGTTTGTCAGTCTTGATGCAAATGAAGAACAGCTGGATTTTCCGACACTCTTTGCCTCTGGACGTGATGGCTGGGCAGATTATGAATTGGATGGCCCGCGCGAAAATCTTGATCCCCTGCTGGAGACAATTTTAAAACATTTTCAGAAACCTGCTGTCATGACCAAGGAAAATATTGACCGGCCTTTTACCATGCTGGCCACGTTACTTGATCGCGATAACTTCCTTGGCAGAGTCATTACAGGCCGGATAGAAACCGGCAAAATCAAGGTAAATGACCGCATTAAGGTTTTAAACCAGGATGGCGAAGTGGYTGAATCTGGCCGTGCCAGCAAGCTCATGTCTTTCCGGGGCCTTGATCGCGTACCGGTAGATTCAGCAATAGCGGGGGAAATCATATCCATTGCCGGCCTGTCTGTCGGCACCGTGGCAGATACATTTTGTGCGCCTGAGGTTGAGACCCCTCTTCAAGCGCAGCCCATTGACCCGCCTACCCTGTCCATGCGCTTTACCGTCAATGACAGCCCCATCGCGGGCCGTGAAGGAACCAAGGTAACATCGCGGATGATACGAGACAGGCTGGAGAGAGAATCAGAAGGTAATGTGGCAATCCGTATTACAGAAAGTGAAAATAAAGATGGGTTTGAAGTCGCCGGACGCGGCGAATTGCAGCTGGGCGTGCTTATCGAAACCATGCGCCGCGAAGGGTTCGAACTGTCTATTTCCCGCCCTCGGGTGCTGTATAAAACGGACCCTGATACGGGAGACAGACTTGAGCCCTACGAAGAAACTGTCATTGATGTGGATGATGAATATTCAGGCGTAGTTGTTGAAAAAATGAGTTTGCGCAAAGGTGAAATGACGGACATGCGGCCCAGCGGCGCTGGCAAAACCAGAATTACCTTCCTTGCACCGTCACGGGGCCTGATCGGTTATCATGGTGAATTTCTGACGGACACCAAAGGAACCGGCATTATGAACCGCGTGTATCACAGTTACGGTCCCTATAAAGGGCCAATCGCCGGGCGGCGTTACGGCGCCCTTATTGCGATGGGCTCTGGCAAGGCGGTTGCTTATGCGCTCTTCAATCTGGAAGATCGTGGAACGATTATGGTCAATCCCGGTGAAGAAGTATATGAAGGCATGATCATTGGCGAACATAGCAGAGATAACGACCTTGATGTTAATGTGCTTAAAGGCAAGCAGCTTACCAATATGCGAGCCTCTGGCAAGGACGAAGCCGTTAAGCTGGTAACCGTTCGCAAACTTACGCTGGARCAGGCCATCGCCTATATCAATGACGATGAACTGGTGGAAGTCACGCCGCAAAGCATCCGGCTGCGCAAACGGTTTCTTATCCCCCATGAACGTAAAAAAGCTGCACGGGCCATACAATAATTTTTATGGTCACGCGGTATAATTTACTGATCTTTAATCTGTTCTCGTTATACTTATCAATAAATTTAGTTGAATATAAAGGTATGAAATGACACATTTTTTGGTAACGGACGACAATCCAAAAGGATATAGAATGGAAGATATCCTCAAAATTATTCGGAAAGATATTTTCCTGCGGACAACCAAGATCATGGAAGATGAGCGCCCAGAGGCCCAGACTGTGGTGGATAATAATGTTAAAATACTGGGGTTAATGAGCGAAGCTATTTCCTTCGCTGAGAATAGCACCGCTATTTTAGAAAAAAGCTTTGGCCCCTCACGCAGCGGCGAGCCCCGAATAGGCACATAGTCTTTAAAATCACCTAATTTATAAATATCTGGCCTTTGCAACTTGACAAATGTTGTCCACTAACCGACACAGTTGTTACGAATTGATCAAAGGAAGCTTTCATATGGACTCCGCAGACAGAGCTATTAAGGCAAAAGCCATTCAGATAAATACCCGGCAAATAAATACCCGCCAGATAAAAGAATATACAGATTTTATGGATAAGCTTGCCGTCGCGGCGGCTAAAATAACGCTTCCTATGTTTAAGCAACCAATAAACGTGACGAACAAAGGGCAAAAAAACCTCCTTGACTATGACCCGGTCACAGAAGCGGACGAATTATCAGAAAAGGCTATTCGCAAACTGATTGTTCAATCCTATCCAACCCATAATATTCTGGGCGAGGAACATGGCCATGAAGAGAAAAACGCCCAAATTAACAGCCGCGATCAATGGACATGGGTTATCGACCCCATTGATGGAACGCGGGCTTATATCTGCGGCATTCCCACATGGGGAACTCTGGTTGCCCTGAATGATGGCCGCGCGCCTGTATATGGGATGTTGGATCAGCCTTATCTGAAAGAGCGTTACATTGGGACGCCTGAAGCTTCTTACCTCAATGGAAAAATAATTAATTGCCGGCCTTGCAGAAATTTATTTGAGGCCACCATCTCCACGACCGATCCCACCCAATTCTTTAGCAGCGCAGAAGATGAACAGGCCTTTTACCGGGTTGCCGCAGAAGCAAGGCTCGTGCGGAACGGTTATGACTGTTATGCCTATGCCATGGTTGCCGCAGGATTTATGGATATTGTTATCGAAAGCGGCCTTGAGCCCTACGATATACAGGCCTTAATTCCAATTGTACAAGGTGCCGGTGGCATTGTGACTAATTGGACTGGGGGATCCGCTGCWATGGGCGGGCAGGTTGTCGCATCGGCAACAGCAGAGCTTCATGATCAGGTTCTAGGCTYACTTAATACCTAGAAAAAAATCTATTTCCTGCCAAAGTTGATCCCGATATTTGTCTTTCTCGCGATAGACTTCATGTCTGGATCCTTCAATGGTAATAACATTAAAATTATCATGACCAATGAATAATTCTGCGCTGGCAGTCGTTCTCACTACCTGATCTGACCCAGCCMAGGTAATGAGAACCGGGATGGATATTTTGTCCAGAAAGCCCGGGCTTCGAATTTTTTGAGTGCTTTCCATGGCCTTGTTAAGCCAGCCGAAGGTTGCCCCGCCGACATATAATGCGGGATTGGCTTCAATTATTTCTACTTCCACATCATATCTTGCTTTATCATGGGTTAATAATTTTTGGCGAATTAAATTCCGGTCTTTGGAAAAGGCCGCAGCTTGACCGAAGGCAAAGGACGTACTGAAGCCAATTTTACAGGCARGACGAATAATAAATTTGGTCACAGCAGAGATCACTGGATTGCCCAGATTGAATTCTATCATAGGCACCATGATAACGGCTTTTTTAATAACGCCGGGATAATCATGCAGATACCTCAGGCATAAATGTCCGCCCATGGAATGGCCCACCAAAAAAACAGGGATATCTTTTGCCCGGGGGTCAGCCATGACTATTTTTGAGATAAATTCATTCAAATCATCTGAAAAGTCGTCAAAAATTTCTGCGTGACTTTTTGATCTGTCGGGTAACATTCGATCTGACAAACCCTGACCACGATTATCCAGTGTATAAACGGCAAAATCACGCTTAAGAAARTCGGAAATAAATTCCGAATATTTTTCCATATATTCCCGGTGACCATTCACAAGAACAATAATGCCCCGGCTGCCATCTTCAGACGGCCAGCAGGCCGTCCGTAAATTCGTTCCATCACGCATTGTCAGATATTTAATCTGTCCCWGTCGATCCAAAGCGGGAAAATCTTTCCAAAGCATAATTTCGTAAACCTTTTAYATTTTGCCTGAAGTTTACGCAAAAAAGAAATTTACTCAATTAAAAAATCTTCAAAGGGKYCTTATTTTTACCAMGTCTATTTAGAAAGACGTAAGTTGGAAAGCTCTTTGGCAATCTTCTTGAAAGCATTTTGTAAAGAAGCCTKATCCGGCGCATGATAATAATAGTCATCATCGGTCGCCACATATTTCAAAAGATTAACCAGACTTGYGCTGCTGTTGGCAAATTGAATGGTATAAATCAGRATCTCATCATCATTATCAGGRTCTCCATCATTCTTGTTTTTAATGGCATCTGCAAGTTCTTTCAAGCGATTATCACGCCGGGATCTTGTATGAAACCCATTATTATAGGCATCGCCATTCCGAACGGTATTTYGACCATCTGTCAGTAAAATAATAGCTTTATGTTTAACGTAAATTTCACTCTCGACAATAGTCGCTTCATCAAAAGGCTTGCCTGGCGTTATGGCTCTCCATGCCCATGCAAGTCCTTGCGGAATATTGGTATAGAAGCTGCCGGATGGAATTGTAAGTTCTGCAATAGCGTCTTTCATCACCTGTTTTGAATTTTGCAGCGGCGTTATGCCAAAGGCGGGGCACGTTGTGCAATTTCTATTAATTTTATTTAAGCTCCTCAGGTCGCATTTTTTGACCTCCCCTTCCTCGCCCATAGGATACCAGCCGACCCATGCTGGCCCACCAATGGATTCGAATGGGCCATCGAAAATATCACCGGCCTGCTCCTCAGCCAGATCATCTTTATAGGATTGATAATCATCATAGGGACGTGTTCTGGCAAAACGCGCATAAACGCAGCCTGTCCAGTCTGTTGGCGGTTCTGCCAATAATGGTACAGATGGGGCATTATGCGCAAAATAAACATCATTAATGTCTGATGTCCAGTTTTTCAAAACAAGGTCTTCATCATCATCCCAGATATCACCATCGTCAAACTTATCAAACCGGTAAAATTCTTCCCTATAGGGATTTTCCGGCGAGCCAAGGATCGCCTGAGTGGTAAAATGCGTGTTTGCCGGAATAGGGTTATTCGCAGCGTCATACCCGTATCTAGTCCCATTGGTCGCCACATTCACTTTCCCAGACCAAGGCACCAAAGAAATATTCAGAAGCGCATTAACTTCTTGGCTGCCATAAAGAATATCAACAAGGTCAGCGGCAGCGACCTTTGCCAGACCAATTCTTCTGTCTGCCATGGCAGGTACAGAGGTTCCAGGAATATTCCTGTTCATGGAACCTGACATATCAATCGCAATAACCACATCAAGGAGAGAGGTTTCCCGCGTGACTTCGGAATCCCCCCCCGCTGTCATATTGTCAAAATTAAATACATTCATAAAAACCGTTGGCACGTTAACATTGGCCGTTAACCTGAGAACCTCATCATCAGCACTATAAATATGCCCTTCCGGAAGTTSATTGCCTTCTGCATCAAGTTCAAATGGCCCCGTAACATCAGAACCCATAAAATTGGCAGGAAAATTAGCGTCAAAATATTTTTTTATTTGAGCTTCGCGATCTGCTTCAAAGAAATTCCTGCCGCCGGCAAGGGCGGCGGCATCAAGCGCCGTACTTAACCGGGTTTTGACGATATANGTTCGGCTCACGTCAGTAGCGATTCCAATGACGCCAATTGTCGGGATAATTGACATGGTCAGCATCACACCGGACATACCACGCACATCAGAGGAGAGTTTTAAAAAAAACCTTTTAAAACAATATGTTAGTTGAATAATTTTTTCCCTAATCATTTTCATTTTATGGCTCGCTCTATTTCTATCCATTAATAAAAAAAGATGTATATAAGATATACTTCTTCAATCAGTCTGGTAGAAAAGATAATGTAAAAACATTAATCTTTTATAATTAAACGGTATAGTTATCTTATAATTTTATACAAAATTTCCCTCTCTCTAAATCTTGGTAAAGCCAAATAAATATTTATTTTCATTCTGATGTTGAATTTGTTTCAAAACCCCTTAAGTTTTCAGGATATTGATAAAATATAATTGTAATGGAAAATATAATAATGACCAAAACGCATCGCACTAAAGTTCTGATTATCGGCTCTGGCCCGGCTGGCTATACGGCGGCAATATATGCGGCAAGGGCAAATTTAAACCCGATAGTGGTTCAAGGCATGCAGCCCGGCGGGCAATTAACCATTACAACAGATGTTGAAAATTACCCTGGTTTTGCAGATCCCATTCAAGGCCCATGGCTTATGGAGCAAATGGAGGCACAGGCCCGCAGCGTAAATACCGAAATTATCACGGATATGATAACAGAGGTTAATTTTTCCGAGCGCCCCTTCGTCTGCACAGGCGAAGGCGGTGATATTTATATTGCTGATACGGTCATTATTTCCACTGGCGCACAGGCCATGTGGCTGGGATTGCCCTCGGAACAGGAATTTCAGGGTTTTGGCGTATCAGCCTGCGCCACATGCGATGGGTTTTTCTATCGTAACAAGGAAGTCATCGTGGTCGGCGGCGGCAATACGGCTGTCGAAGAAGCCATTTTTCTGACTAATTTTGCCTCAAAAGTTACCCTTATCCATAGAAGGGACAGCTTGCGATCTGAAAAAATCCTGCAAGACCGCCTTTTTGCCAATGAAAAAATAACCGTCATATGGGATAGCGTTATCGAAGAGATCGTCGGTGACACCCCCCCCATGGGCGGCGTGACGGGTGCCAAAATCAAGAATGTTAAAACAGGTCAGGTTGAGGAAATTCAAGCCCACGGCGTTTTCATCGCCATCGGCCATAAACCTTCAACGGGTATTTTTGCAGGGAAGGTTAAAATGGATAGTGATGGATATATCTTAAAAGCGCCGGATAGCACAGCAACCAATATTCCCGGCGTCTATGCCGCAGGGGATGTCACCGACAAAATATACCGGCAAGCCGTGACAGCRGCYGGAATGGGYTGCATGGCCGCATTGGAAGCTGAAAGTTTTCTCGCTGAGAGCTAATCAGATTTTACCTGCARGATTTTTCTTAATTTTCACCAAAAATCATCTATAAGTAGAGATATTTAAAAATTGAGATGATGATTTTATGGATTGGGATAAATTAAGGATATTTCACGTTGTTGCCTCATCAGGCAGCYTTACCCGCGCGGGAGATAAATTATTTCTGAGTCAGTCTGCGGTAAGCCGCCAAATAAAATCTTTGGAAGAAGCYTTAAAYACCATTTTGTTCAACCGGCATGCTCGGGGGTTAAGCCTGACAGACGAAGGCGAACAGCTTTTTAAAACCGCAGAAGAAGTCATGGCTAAAATCCATGTCACCGAACAACAGTTGATTGAAGGGACGGACATTCCGCGCGGTGAATTAAAAATTTCAACCACTTTGAGCTTTGGTTCAACATGGATGATGAACCATATGCGCAGTTTCATTGAAAAATATCCGGAAATTCAAGTTCAACTGGTTGTTGCTGACACCGACCTTGATCTGACCACACGTCAAGCCGATGTGGCTATTCGATTTCAGCCGGCCCAACAATTGGACTTGATACAAAAACAACTTGGTGTGTTTCATCACCATCTCTATGCTTCACCAGAATATCTTAGCCGAAAAGGACGGCCAGAAAGCATGGATGATCTCGATAATCATCATATCATTGCTTACGGTGATTTCGCGCAAACCCCTATCAAGAATATAGATTGGGTGCTGGCCGGTAGAGATGGTGTGAAGCGAACCCCTGTCCTGAGAATCAATAGTATTTATGGTGTGCTGCAGGCCGTAAAATCTGGCGTGGGTATTGCGGCATTACCAGATTATCTCGTACAAGGTTCGACAAATGTTGTCCGCGTTTTAAATGATGTCGAAGGCCCCGCCTTCCCCGCATATCTCGTTTATACCCAAGAAGCCCGTAATTCCCGCCGTATTTCTGTCTTTAAAGAATATGTCATTGAACAATTCAAAGAGGCGCGCTTCTGATATTATTTTTTACCCTTTACCCTTTGCCCTTTATCAGGCGAGCTGTGCGCATTTTGCATGGCTGGATTGTGAATTTTGATATGGTAAATTAAATATTATTCCCTATATTCAGACTCAGATGTTGCATCGCAGCATCAACTTGAAATACTTCTCCCAAGTTATTTCAGGTCGTTATGCCTCAACCCCTCCCCTATTCGAGGCATAACCGTTTCACTGTCTCCCAAGACATGAAGCCTCCCTATMYKKYAWYTTKYYKGSYYWKWWWWYMYKSCAKWWTTTWTKSMTGATGAAYRTTATTGAYARCTATTCRAGGTATTTTAYGACATCATTCATACTGGAAATGACCATRCCGCCCGCAATGGCAAGCTKTKYAYCMTSMYCMCYDASHKMRYMRRMVRGMWYSYCSAWWYYTSCRSCRAYMGCSMYKTGMWSRSCGRKSMSKMTRWMYWCYWYAACYAARCAYTGCGCWGGGTCRCAGTCCATTTGATCCGCAGCATATAGATAAATAYCAGGATAGGGTTTCCCCCGTTTCACCTGAGAGGCACTAAAAATATGACCCTGAAAGAAATGTTTAAGATCCGTAAGCCCGAGCGTAAAGTCCATTTTTTCAAACGAACCGCTAGAGGCGACACAAATCCTTTGGGGCATTTCTGTTAAGCTTTGCAATATATCCCTTACCCCTGACACAGGCTGAAGGTTATTGGTAAGCGCTGCGAAAGTTTTTTTCTGAAGGTCGTTTAGAAAGCCATCCGGCAGGTCACGACCCAGATTTTTCCGAAGTTTTATCATGACTGAATCCATTGATAAACCAACAAATTCTTCCATAATCTSTTCAATAGTCATATGAAGGCCGTAACCAGCAAGAGCTTGCCTGAGCACGTCATTTGCGATGACTTCACTATCTACCAATACGCCGTCACAATCAAAAATTACCAACTCAATTGTCATGGTATCTAATCTAACTTAATGCGTGACAGGCGCGCTTAATACGTATGCAAGCCTCTGTCAATGCACTCTCAGCCGTGGCATAGGATACCCTGAAATGCGGTGACAAGCCAAAGGCTTCCCCATGCACGGCGGCGACCCCTTCTGCTTCCAGAATATACGTGCAGAAATCAAGGTCTGTTTCAATCACAGCCCCTGCGGGTGTTTTTTTACCGATCAATCCTGCGATGGAGGGATAGACGTAAAAAGCGCCTTCTGGTTTCGGGCATATAATGCCGTCTATTTCACTTAACTTCTCAACCACCATATCGCGGCGTTTCTGAAATACTGTGGCTCTTTCCTTTAAGAAATGCTGCGTCCCGGTCAGGGCTTCAACAGCCGCCGCCTGAGAAATGGAACAGGGGTTGGATGTGCTTTGTGATTGAACCTTGCGGATTGCATTGATCAACGCAACAGGCCCGCCAGCGAAACCAATGCGCCATCCTGTCATGGCATAGGCTTTGGCAACGCCGTTAATGGTCAAGGTGCGGTCAAACAGCTTTGGCTCCACCTGCGCCGGGGTGACAAATTCAAAATCATCATAGACAATATGCTCATACATATCATCGACCATAACCCAAACATGAGGGTGCCTCAGAAGAACATCGGTCAATGCTTTCATTTCTGCCGCATTATACGCCGCACCGGAAGGATTGCTGGGGGAATTTAAAATGACCCATTTTGTCTTATCTGTAATGGCCGCTTCCAGAGCCTCTGGCTGAAGTTTGAAATTATTTTCCATGGCTGCTTCTGCGAACACAGGCGTGCCGCCGGCCAACAGCACCATATCAGGATAAGATACCCAGTAAGGGGTTGGAATGACCACCTCATCCCCCGGATTCAAAGTCGCGACAAAAGCATTATAAATCGTTTGTTTTCCGCCATTATTCACCGTTATCTGGTTTGTTTCATAATTCAGACCATTATCGCGTTTGAATTTCGCGCAGACGGCTTTTTTAATCTCAACTGTACCATCAACCGCGGTATATTTGGTCTGACCATCCCAAATGGCTTTGATAGCGGCTTCTTTAATATTATCCGGCGTATCAAAATCAGGCTCCCCTGCCCCAAGTCCGATGATATCACGGCCCGCCGCCTTCAGCTCTGCTGCCTTGGTGGAAACGGCTATGGTGGGTGATGGTTTAACGCGGCTTAGYGAATCGGCAATAAAAGCCATTAAATGATCCTTTCAAAAACTGAAATAATATGTTGCCGCAAAATACGCAATATTCTCCCCTACTGCAAGCCCTGACTTCTTGGTTTCATTCAATTAAGCCGTAAGCAGAGATTAATTATTTGTAAACCCTTTGRCTATATTCCAGTTCAAGGAATTCTGACTTTATTCTTTTAAGCCAAGAAATGAAGTTATGCTGCATTCAAAAACAAGGAAAGATATATGCCCATTAAATTAAATTATAAACAGGCTCTGGCCGCCGCTGCAATATCATTATCAACATTTGTTATAACGCCGGCCGCGATGGCAGAAAATTTTGGCTTAAATCTGAAGGCAAGCACSTTAGGGGCMGGARTTGAAYTATCCGCCGGACTAGCGGATAACCTTAATATCAGAGTCGGCGCAAATTATTTYAAGTTCGCCAAAACTCTGGAAAAAGACGGGACGAACTATGACTTTGATCTGAAATTAAATAGCTTTACGGCGCTTGTGGACTGGCATGCCTTTGGCGGCGGTTTTCGTATCACGGGCGGCGGCGTACTGGATAAAAACAGTCTGGAAGGCGCGGCGCAGGCCAGCGATTTTTATGACATCGGCAATCAAACCTTCAGCCAGACCGAAGTAGGCACTTTAAATGGCCTGATCAATTTCAGAAATATCTCACCCTATGTCGGTATCGGCTGGGGTAATATGGTATCAGGGGACAGCAACTGGGCTTTTACCGCAGATTTAGGGGTTGTTTTCACAGGAACGCCGCGCGTTGACCTTAATTCCGTTGGCGGAACATTGTCGAATAATGCCGTTTTTCTGGCTGAAATAGCCAGAGAAGAGCAAAATGTCGCCAATGATATTGATTTCTTTAAATTTTACCCGGTTGTTTCCATTGGGATGTCTTACCGTTTTTAAGAACTGAATTTAATTGAAATTCACTCAAAAGAAATTTTCTTTTGACGCTGTTTTTTTTGAATTCCGTGCTTTTTCTTGGTTTCCACGCGCTTGGCCTTTGCGCGTCTGCTGGGTCTCGTCACGCGGCGGTGTTTTGGCGGCACGGCGGCTAATTTAATCAACTCAACCAGACGTTCAAGGGCGTCCGCACGGTTTCTAAGCTGGCTGCGAAAGCGATTGGCGGTGATGATGATGATACCCGCCGCCGTCATTCGGTGACCACTTATTTTTCTCAGGCGTTCCAAAACATCCGGCTTCAGCATCGGAGATTTTGAAGCATCAAAACGCAGCTGAACAGCGGTTTCCACCTTATTGACATTCTGCCCGCCCGGGCCGGGGGAACGGATAAAATGCTCTTCAATCTCATCCTCATTCAGGGAAATGCTGTTGGTGATTTTTATCATYSWCTATTTCTAATCTAAAAAGCCCCCATATTCACAGCAGGGACAAGCTGAAATGCGGGGGCTTAAAAAATGGAATTTCAGAAGTAATCTCTAAAATGGAATTTCATCATCAAGATCAGAAGACCCGCCGCCAAACGATCCACCAGAAGAACCGCCAGAAGAGGCATTATCGCTGCCGGAAGAAGACTGGTCATAACCACCTGATGAGCCGCCGCTATCACCGCGCCCGCCAAGCATGGTCAATTCCCCGCGAAATCTTTGCAGCACAACCTCGGTTGTATATTTCTCAACGCCCGCCTGATCGGTCCATTTGCGGGTTTGCAAAGCGCCTTCGATATAAAGTGTTGAGCCTTTACGTAAATATTGTTCCGCAACCTTGCACAGATTTTCGTTAAATATCACCACGCGGTGCCATTCAGTTCTTTCTTTTCTCTCGCCTGTATTTCTGTCTTTCCAAGTATCAGACGTGGCAAGACTAAGGGTCACCACGGGTTTGCCGTCTTGCGTATGGCGCACTTCGGGGTCTTTGCCCAGATTACCGACAAGAATTACTTTATTGACACTTCCGGCCATATTATTTTTCCTAACATTAATTGATAAATCTGACACCACCATAGCCGCTGTTATCGCAAAATTCAATGAGAACAAAATAAGAACTTGACTTATTGTCAAAAAATGCCAAATTGCCAATATTAGTTAGAGCATTATATAGCAAAAATATTCAGGATTTCTCATGCTGACCAAAATTTCTGTTCAGGGCGCCAGAGAGCATAACCTGAAAAATATAAATGTGGAAATTCCGCGCGATAAACTGGTGGTGATAACGGGGCTTAGTGGCTCTGGCAAATCCTCCCTCGCCTTTGATACCATTTATGCCGAGGGTCAGCGCCGGTATGTTGAAAGCCTGTCCGCCTATGCCCGCCAGTTTCTGGAATTGATGCAGAAGCCGGATTGCGATCATATTGACGGCCTGTCACCGGCCATTTCAATTGAGCAGAAAACCACGTCCCGCAATCCGCGATCAACGGTCGGTACCGTTACCGAAATCTATGATTATATGCGGCTGCTCTTTGCGCGAATTGGCGTGCCTTATTCACCGGCAACGGGATTGCCAATTGAAAGTCAAACCGTCAGCCAAATGGTGGATAGAGTTATGACCCTTGAAAGGGGCGCGCGCCTGTATCTTCTGGCCCCAATCATCCGGGGACGAAAAGGCGAATATCGCAAGGAATTTGCCGAATTACAGCGTCAGGGCTTTCAGCGGGTGAAGGTGGATGGCACATTTTACGAAATTGATGAAATTCCGGCCCTTGATAAAAAAATCAAACATACCATTGAAGTGGTCGTGGACCGCCTTGTGGTCAAGGATGACCTGGAAACAAGGCTTGCAGACAGCATGGAAACCGCCTTGAACCTTGCAGATGGGCTCGCCTTGATAGAATATGCCAGCGGCGAAAAAAAGGGGGAACGTTTGCTTTTTTCTGCAAAATTTGCCTGTCCGGTTTCGGGCTTTACCATAGAGGAGGTCGAACCACGGCTTTTCTCTTTTAACAATCCGTTTGGCGCCTGCCCCGCCTGTGATGGTCTGGGTAAAAAGCTTTATTTTGATCCGGAATTGGTGGTGCCGGATGGGTCCAAAAGCCTTAATGATGGTGCATTGGCACCCTGGTCAAAGTCCAACGCCCCCTATTATGCCCAAACGTTAAAAAGCCTCGGCAGGCATTTTAAATTCAAAACCAGTCATCCTTGGGAAAAACTGACGGCAAAAGTGCAGGATGTCATTCTTTATGGCAGCGGCAGTGAAACAATCGAGATGATTTACAGCGATGATCGCAAGGAATATAAGGTTAAAAAACCTTTTGAAGGCATCGTCGGCAATATCGAACGCCGGTGGCGGGAAACCGACAGCAATATGATCCGGGAAGAGCTGGGCAAATATCAAAGCGCCTCGGAATGTGAATCTTGCGAAGGTTACCGTCTGAAACAAGAAGCCTTGTCCGTGAAGATTGATCACCGTCATATCGGCCAATTGACAGAATTATCCGTTGCGGAATCTTTTGACTGGTTCAAGGCGTTGCCAGAAAAACTGAACAACAAACAACGGGAAATTGCCAGCCGGATTTTAAAGGAAATTATTTCCCGGCTCGGGTTTCTGAATAATGTCGGCTTGAATTACCTCAATCTGTCGCGAAAATCCGGCAGTCTTTCCGGCGGTGAATCACAAAGAATTCGGCTGGCCTCTCAGATCGGTTCCGGTTTGACCGGCGTGTTATATGTTCTGGACGAACCTTCTATTGGGCTTCACCAACGGGACAATGACCGGCTTATGGAAACCCTGTTTAACCTGCGTGATATGGGCAATAGTGTTTTGGTGGTTGAACATGACGAAGATACCATTCGCAATGCGGATCATATCATTGATATGGGCCCCGGTGCCGGCGAACATGGCGGTGAAATCGTGGCCGAGGGCAGTTTGCAGGATATTTTGGATAATAAGGATAGCCTGACGGGGCAATATCTGTCTGGAAAAAAGTCTATTGCTGTACCCCCGGAACGCCGCAAGGGSCAYATGGCAGGGAAAAAACGCAAGGAAATCATCATTCAAGGGGCAACCGGCAATAATCTGAATAATGTAACAGCAGCGATCCCCCTTGGCACTATGACCTGTATCACTGGCGTTTCCGGCAGCGGAAAATCTACGCTTACCATTGACACACTCTATCGGGGGGTTGCCCGAAAGCTGAATAACAACCGTAATGTTCCGGCCCCGCATGAGGCCATATTGGGACTGGAGTTCATTGATAAGGTTGTGGATATCAATCAATCGGCCATTGGCCGCACGCCCAGATCAAACCCGGCCACCTATACCGGGGCCTTTACCCCTATTCGGGATTGGTTTGCCGGGCTGCCAGAGGCCAAAGTGCGGGGTTACAAGCCGGGCCGTTTTTCTTTTAATGTCAAGGGCGGGCGCTGCGAAGCCTGTCAGGGCGACGGGCTCATCAAGATTGAAATGCATTTTCTGCCGGATGTTTACGTTCAATGTGATATTTGTCATGGTAAAAGATRTAACAGGGAAACCCTTGAAGTTAAATTTAAAGGGAAATCTATTTCTGATATTCTGGAGATGACCGTCGAAGAAGCCGCAGGATTTTTTGCCGCTGTTCCCAGCATCCGCGATAAAATGACCACATTGGAAAAAGTCGGATTAAGCTATATTAAAGTCGGGCAAGCGGCAACCACCCTGTCCGGCGGTGAGGCACAGCGCGTAAAGCTTAGCAAGGAATTATCCAAAAGATCAACGGGCCGGACATTATATATTCTTGACGAACCCACTACAGGGCTTCATTTCGAAGATATAAAAAAATTATTGGAGGTTTTGCATACCCTCGTTGATCAGGGCAATACCGTTGTTATTATAGAGCATAATCTGGAAGTTATTAAAACCTGTGACTGGGTCATTGATCTTGGGCCAGAAGGCGGCGACGGCGGCGGCCTGATACTGGCCGCCGGCACACCTGAAGCAATCGTGGAATGCGAAAAAAGCTATACAGGTCAGTATCTTAAGAATTATATATAGAATTTTGTTAGATTTTTCATCAATATTTACCTTTTATTAACCATAAGTATCCTATTATCAACTTGTAACAGGTTCTCAACCAAATCTGATTACAACCCAACTTACTATTTACAAACTGAGTACATAATCTCCATTGTGCCTTAAGCGTCTGCTTTCCCCTCAGAAAGCAGACGCTTTTTCTATGGCGCATTTCCTATAGCTCTGGTCGGCTTTAAATGATATGACCCACGTCAATCAGGAGAAGAGAGCAAATGGCACTTAAAGAAATTCATATCATTGGCGGCGGCATGGCGGGAACAGAGGCCGCATGGCAAATCATGGCACAGGGCATTCCCGTGATCCTTCATGAAATGCGCCCAGTGCGAAAAACCGATGTTCATGAAACAGATGGTCTTGCTGAAATGGTTTGTTCCAACAGTTTTCGCTCTGATGATTATGAAAATAATGCCGTTGGCTTGCTTCATGAAGAAATGCGCCGCTGTGGTTCCCTGATTATGTCAGCGGCCAAAGAAAACAGCGTCCCCGCAGGCAGCGCCCTTGCCGTTGATCGCGAGGGTTTCAGCAAATCAGTTCAGAAGGCCTTGGAAGCCCATCCTTTATTCACGATGGTTCGCGAAGAAATCACCACTATTCCATCAGAAGAATGGGATAATGTAATCATTGCCACAGGCCCGCTGACATCGGATAGCATGGCAAAGGCTATATTGGATATTACAGGTGAAGACGAATTGGCCTTTTTTGATGCCATAGCCCCGATTATTTATAAGGACAGTATAGATTTTTCCAAGGCATGGTATCAATCGCGGTACGATAAGGGCGACACTGCGGATTATATCAATCTGCCCCTGTCCAAAGAGCAATATGAGGCCCTTATCGATGATCTTATTGATACCGAAAAATATGACTATAAGGACTGGGAAAAAAATACTCCTTATTTTGACGGATGTATGCCGATCGAGGTCATGGCAGAACGGGGGCGGGAAACCTTGCGATTTGGCCCCATGAAGCCTGTTGGCTTGACCAACCCCAATACGGGTGAAGATTCATATGCGGTTGTTCAATTACGTCAGGATAACAAGCTTGGAACCCTTTATAATATGGTGGGTTTTCAGACTAAAATGAAATACGGCGCGCAGGTGGAAAGCTTTCAAAAAATACCCGGGCTTGAGAATGCCCGTTTTGCCCGGCTTGGCGGTTTGCACCGCAATACATTCATTAACAGCCCCAATCTTCTTGATAGCAATCTGCGGTTTAAAAAAATACCACGCCTGAGGTTTGCAGGGCAAATCAGCGGCGTTGAAGGTTATGTGGAAAGCGCGGCAATGGGATTGATGGCCGGACGATTTGCCGCCGCCGAACGAAAAGGCCGGGAGATTCCGGCCCCGCCCATGACAACGGCGTTCGGTGCGCTGATCCATTATATCACGGGCGGACAAATCCCCGGAACCGGCAACCGGAAAAACTTTCAACCCATGAATGTCAATTTTGGCATCATGCCCGTGCTTGAAGGTAAAAAAATTAAACGTA
>NVVM01000058.1 GCA_002402225.1 Alphaproteobacteria bacterium | reverse complement strand
AACAAACCCACCAATAACCTAGCCCCGCAGGACAATGTTTTCAGCGGCATATGCCGTGTCGGTGRAGCGGGTTATAAGACCAACAACAAAACTTGTAAACAATAAAATTACATTTTTTTGACGTTTTTTAGACAATCGCTGTTTTCTGCGGTTTAATGTTTGAATTTAAGGGGTTAACCATAGACTTTAATCAAAAAACCACATAAACCCTGCGCAACTATTTGACATATGGGGCATCTATAGGCATTTTTAACCCAATATTTGTCATATTGCGCTAGAAAGAAGACATGAAAAACATAGAATCATCCGTAAAAAGCCTTAAAAATATAGTGTTTAGTCTAAATTTCGTCAAAAAGAATCGGAATCTTCTTATTGGTGCTGCCTTATTCGTTATAGGGGTGACAATGGGCAACCTCTTTGATTTCCCTGCCTCTGACTCTCAGAATTCTGATGGCCGCCCCATAATTCCTCTGAAAGAGGCCTATCCAGACAGTGCCAATTACGCGCCATCTGATGATGTTGCGCCAAAACCCGCAAAAGTCCCCCCACAAGAACCAGAATATGAACGCAAAGATATCAGTATCAAGCGCGGACAAGGCATGATGGATGTTTTGATCAATAGCGGGGCAGGACGGCAAGATGCCTATAGCGCAATCAAGGCTCTGTCCACGCATTATGACATGAAGAAATTACAGGTTGGCCAGACCTTACAGGCGGCCTATAGTTCGGACGGCAGTCTCGCGGAACTTACCATGCAAAAAAGCTTTGATCATATGATCCGCGTGAGCCGGTCAGAAACGGGCTTTGAAGCCACTATAGAAGACTTGCCCTCTCTGAAATTAACCCGTCATGTTCAAGGKGTCATTGATGACAGCCTATTCTTGTCGGCTTATCAGGARGGYCTGCCCAACAGCGTCATTGTTAATATGATTCGCATATTCTCCTTTGATGTGGATTTCCAGCGCGAGATTCGCAAGGGTGATTCTTTTGAAATATTATACGAACGCAAAATGTCCGAAGACGGCCGGCGCGTGGAAGAAGGTAATATTTTATTCGCCAAACTGACCTTGCGGGGCAAACCCATCAGCCTTTATCGGTATCAGCCACAGAAGAGCCATTTTGCCGATTATTTCCACGAAAATGGCAAGAGCGCGAAGAAAGCCCTGATGCGCACCCCCATCGAAGGCGCGCGCCTGTCATCTTATTATGGCAAACGCAAGCATCCGGTTCTTGGCTATACCCGCATGCATAAGGGTCTGGATTTCAGCGCCCCGACCGGCACACCGATCATGGCCGCCGGCGATGGCATTGTGGAGCGGGCCTCCCGCTACGGCGCTTACGGCAATTATGTGCGCATACGCCATAACGGCACCTATAAAACCGCCTATGCCCATTTAAGCAAGTATGGCCGTGGGATTAAATCAGGGAAACGCGTTAAACAGGGCCAGATCATCGGCTATGTGGGGGCCACAGGCCGGGTCACCGGGCGGCATCTGCATTATGAGGTATTTGTCAACGGCAAGCAGGTCAACCCCCTGCGCCTGAAAATCCCCACAGGGATCACGCTTGCCGGCAAAGATAAACAAAAATTCCTCACCCTTGCCGGAGATAYCAATAACCAGATTACCGCCAAGAAAAAAAATATCCTGCTGACGTGGAATCAAAAGATAGMCATGAATGATGTGGGCGGCGGCAGCGAAATGTTAGTGATGCCGTCACCATAATTCTCTTAACTGCCACCAACCATATTTTATAAACCAGGCGCAGGAATATTCTGGGACACCCCTCAAGATATACTCGTAGAGCTTAAAGAACTCTAACAAATAAATAGTCACTCCTGCGAAATCAGGAGTCTAGTCCTTTCATGAAAAACAGCTGAAAATCCAATTCCGCTTTGATTTGAAAAAAAACACTGTAAAAAGGCGACATGAAGGAAATGCTTAAAATCATAATGATATTGTTGCTCGTCTTTGCGACGACCTTTATCATTGTCAAAATGACCGGGATACTCAGCTTGGAACAGATCGAGGGCTGGCTTATGGCGGTCAGGGATGCGCCGGCCATTTATATCATGGCCATCGTCATCGCGCTGTTATTTCTGGATTTATTCATCACCGTGCCGACGCTGGGCCTGATTATGTTATCGGGATATTTTCTGGGTTATCCCTTGGCGGTTCTGGCCTCGATCGCGGGCCTGACCATTGCGGGATGCAGCGGTTATCTCTTAAGTTATATTTTTGGCAATCGCATTTTACGGTTTTTGATCAAGGATACCGAAAAACGCGAAGATATGAAGGCGACCTTCCATAAACATGGTTTCGCCATGATTATGCTGTCAAGGGCGCTGCCCATGCTGCCGGAGGTCACATCATGCCTGTCCGGTTCCACCCGCATTCCTTTTCTTAAATTCATATCAGCCTGGTTGATCGGCATCATTCCCTATGTGCTCATCGCCGCCTATTCCGGGTCAATCAGCACCCTCAACAACCCCATGCCCGCCATATTCACCGCCATCGGCATAACAATATTTCTCTGGCTCGGCTGGTTCATTTTCCACCGCACCCAGAAAAAACGGGCCGCCAGACAAGCTTCGTGAATATTGGAGCGGCCCAAAGAATTAGAACCAGAACCGATTAACGTCGGTAGGTTTGGGAGCATGGTAAGGCGGGATCGGCACGAACATATGAACATGATCCGTTGACAGACCCCCGTTGATAATCGTCACGCCCAATTCCTCACAGACTTGACGGGTAATTTCCCTCACCCGTTCGCGTATAGCACCCCGTAACACCTTAAAGCGATACTTGGTGATCCAGACGAAATGATAGTGGTGATGAAAAATAGTGTGGCAACCTTTATCATTCGTTTTGATCTTGCTGAAGCTGTCCGTCTGAAGACGGAGGATCTAACCCTAGACATGGAAATAAAGATTCCATAATCATGGCAGGAACCCGATTGTTAATTATTGGAGGTTGGTTACTTGCTAAAAAACGTGTAAAAAGAATATTCAAGGTATACGCAGCATCAATTATGGGGGGGTGTATTGAAACTAATTATTCTGTCAATCTTACTTTGTATTGGATTTTCCAACACAGGTATTACTGAGAATACGGGGATTTCCTGCGAGGGTGCATCAAAGGATGCAGTTTTGACTGTGGCCAAGCCCGGTGATGAGTATTTCCGAATTGTTTGTACGATGCATGGTCATATTATTCACCCCAAATTCAATGTTCGCCACCCATTTCCGGATACCTTTAAACCCACTATTTTTCCAGCGCAAATGGTTAAGGGGAGTCACAAAAAAGTATATCACAAGTCATATTTCAAAAGTATTGCCGTGACTGAAATGAATCAGGCGTACGCTTCGAAAGTTTGGTCTGAACATGATGGGCTGTTGGGAAAAACGGAGCTGTCAACCTTAGTCGGTCTGGAACTGATCTCTTCAAATAATCAGGGGAAAAAGCACACCGTCTATATTTTCAATAACAAGAAAGGGTTCAGCTGCAGCCCAACCTGTCTAAAAGAGAATGTTTTTTCTTATGTAGAAACGTTTGGAAGGATTGAAGGTCCGGCGTTGAGCACTGACTGGGTTCGCATGATCAGTAAAAGCAAAAATGATGTTTCAAAACGCATCATTCGTACGAACGATGGTGGGTATCTCGCATTGGGTGAAACAAATGTTAATGCAGATTCCAGCGCGGATATTTGGGCGGTTAAAATAAGCACTTCTGGAGACAAACAATGGGATCGCACGTATGGGAAAAATAAATTAAATAGCGCTTCTGATATTATCTCCACGAAAGATGATGGATACCTCATTGTTGGAAAAACACGATCTTCAGGTTCTGAAGGAGAGGACATGTGGGTCGTTAAGACTGATGGGTTGGGGGAGGTACAGTGGGATAAATCCTATGACAGATCTGGATTGGATACCGTTAAAAGCGTTGTAGAAACTATTGATGGCGGCTTTTTATTAGTTGGAAACACTTACTCACGCGGTTCAACCGGTGATGATGTATGGATCGTAAAAATTGATCAACTTGGAAACGAAATTTGGAAAAAAACCTACGGCGGGTCTGGTTGGGAAAAGGCAGGAAGCTTGATAGGGACAAGTGATGGCAGCTTCGTGATCGCGGGCACTTCAGCCTCAAACGATTCCAAAATTCCTGACGCCTGGGTATTCAAAATAGGTTCCTCAGGGGAATTGATGTGGGAACATTCTTATGGTGGAGATCATAGCGAGAGTGCTAAAAGTTTAGTCGCGACGAAGGATGGTGGCTATTTGTTCGTCGGCGATACTTGGTCAAAAGGAGCTGGCGGAACCGACATGTGGGTGGTTAAAGTAGATGCTCAAGGAAATCAACAATGGGATCATACTTTTGGGGGAACTGGTTATGATACCGCCGAGCGTGTAATCGCCAGAAAGGATGGTAGTTATCTGATAGCAGGCAATACAAAGCTCAAGGTGTCTAGAATTCCCGTTATTTTGGTTGTGAGTATTGAGTTCGATGGCACGTTGCTTTGGGAGCATAAATTCGGTGGAGGCACCAAAAATCGGGTAAAAGACATTATTACCTCAAATGATGGCGGATATCTACTGTTGGGAGATGCCGTCCCTATGAGAATGTCAAGTGGATACAAGGTATTCAATACCGGCACTCAAAATGATTCTAAATTTAGAGTGGTAAAGGTGAAAAGAGATTAGAGCGCTTAAAACCAGAACCGGATGCCGGTGACGAGTGATAAAACATCGACGTCACCACCTTCGGCGCGGGTAAAGTTGGCCGTGTCGCCCATTTTCCGGCTCCAGTCCACACCAACATAAGGCGCAAATTTCCGGCGCATTTCATAGCGCAGACGCAGGCCAAGCTGAACATCATTAATGCCTTTTCCAATACCATATTCCCGAACCTCGCTTGCGGCAATATTGCTCTCGAAACGGGATTGCAAGATTAACCGTTGCGTGAAAAGTATGTCGTATGTGGCGACAAGACGGGCGGAAACATCCCCCTTGTCACTGACAAAGACAGCCGGCTCCATTTCAAACCAATAGGGGGCCAATCCCTGAAACCCAATAACAGCAAAAGCACGGTCCCCCGGGGAATCCGTGCCATAGGCCGCGTCATAACGYRCSCCKASYTGRAARTCCCAGAATGCCGWRACYGWCCGRCTGTARAGKRYYTGYAATTCCAWTTCWCCRGCATTGGAAGAYAGYTCATCCTCGCCTTCAAACTTGACCCATATTTTATTATAATCGGTCCCGCGCCAGCCCTGCATATCCCACCGCAGAACATCCGTTCCCTGAGCATTGCGATATTCAAACTGATCGGCAATGACTTTGCTGACGGTCATCATATCCGTATCTTCAAAGCCCGCCATATGCCGATATTCATAACCACCTGAATTGGCATGGGGATCCCGCGCATCCGCCGGCGCACTGCCCCCTTGCATCGGCGGCATTTCCTGAGCAAGCGCGGACGGCATAAAAAGACCGAGGCCTAATACAGATATAATAGCGAGCGTTTTATATATAGTTTGCAACATTATTTTTCTCCTCCAGACTCTCACGCGACAACAATTTCACGAAACATACCGGCTGCCATATGATAAAGAAGATGGCAATGAAACGCCCAGCGTCCTTCTGCATCTACCGTGACGAGCATGCTCACCCTTTGTGCGGGCTGAACGGAAATGGTGTGCTTTCTTACCTGAAACCCCCCGTCAGGAGATTCCAGATCAGACCACATGCCGTGCAGATGCATGGGGTGGGCCATAGAGGTATCATTGTGGAGAATGACACGTATTCTTTCGCCTTTCGGAAAATGCAATGGTTTGGCCTCATTAAGTTTCAGGCCATCCAGAGACCAGATAAACCGTTCCATGTTACCGGTTAAATGCAGTTCAATCTCGCGGCTTGGTGGTCTGGTATCCGGCAGAGAAAACGAACTTTTCAGGTCGGCATAAGTCAATACACGGCGGCCATTATTACGCAGGCCCGGACCCGGGTCGTCAAGGTTCAGCCGGGGAAAATCAACACGCATGTCAACGCCGGGGCCATATTCCGTACGGGCATGATTTGGCTTTTTTGCCGCGCCGCTCATCTTCATGCCGCCCATATCCATATTCATAGCCCCCATTGCCGCCATGTTGCCCATCATATCCATATCTTCCAATGGGACGACAGCATCAAGAGCGGGCACTTCTGCCGTCATGCCGGGCCTTGGTGACAGGGTGCCTCGGGCATAGCCGGAACGATCCATTGACTGGGCRAARATTGTATAAGCCYTGTCGTCGGGAATTTYGACRATRAYATCRTATGTTTCGCCCGSACCAATTCKGAATTCATCRACATCRACRGGCACGACACGCTGRCCRTCGSTAGAAATWACCTTRAGYTTCARRCCCGGTATCCGCACATCAAAAAAGCTGGCCGTACCCGCGCCAATGAACCGCAGCCGTATCCGTTCACCCTTCTTGGCAATAGCTGTCCAGTTGCCATTGGGTGATGTGCCATTCATCAGATAGGTATAGGTTGCCCCGGAGACATCGCTAAAATCTGTCCGGCCCATCCTTGCTTTATTCCACATATGGCGCTTTGAAATGGCCTTGCCCATCCCGAGGAGGGATATATCATCCATGAAATCCCCCAAGGTCGGCTGCTGATAATTATAGTAGCCGCCCATTTTTTTTAAATTCAGAAAGACATCAACAGGGTCTTCATCCGTCCAGTCGCTGAGAATAACCGTATAATCACGGTCAACACGCTCATCATCAAGGGCCGTCCGGGGTTCAATGATAAGCGCGCCATACAGCCCCGTTTGTTCCGCAAGCGTATGGGCGTGATACCAGTATGTTCCATTTTGTACGGCGGTGAACTTATGAACAAATGTTTCCCCCGGCTCTATCCCCGGGAAACTGATGCCGGGCACACCGTCCATTTCAGCATSCAGAATAATGCCGTGCCAGTGAATCGTTGTCATCTCGTCCAGCCTGTTGGTGACATGGATTATAATCTCATCGCCTTCTTTAAACTTCAAAACCGGCCCGGGCAGCATGCCATTCACCACGGTAGCAATGCGCGCCTTCCCGGTAAAATTGACCGGCATGGGGGTAATTTCAAGATGAAATTCCGTTCCGGTTAATTCAGACGAATTTGCCTTCGCCCATGAGATGTTACTGAATAAGCCGGTAGAAGCGATCGTGGTGGCAGCAGCAATACCCTTGACAAATTGCCGCTTGGTAAGTGTTGGCAATTGGTTTTTACGCATTTAACATCTCCATTTCATGGCCTGTATAAGCTGAATTTATGTTGTTGTTTCTTTAATACGGGTGAAATGCTTCTCCCCCTCAAAATTTTACCCTTGCATCTTTTAGTTTTAAAATCGGAGCCAGCGCAATATCGGCCGCGCTCAATAAAAATGGGCATGCTGGACACTTATTATGGCCGATCATCTGGAACATATAACAATATTTTGATTTACAATACTGCCAATAACAGCATAAAAAAGATTTTTGATCAACAGTTGCTGGTGCGCTATATTGATATCCATAAATATCATAACAGCCATTTTGCTCTTCTTCAAACGCTGAGTCTGTCTGAAATAAAAAACAGCAAAAAAGACACGGTCGATGATTATTATGTCTATAGCTTCACGGATGAGACCTTAACAAAGCTCGCTATGCCCGAACTGGGTAACATATCTTTTATCACGGATCAGAATCTACCCTATTTTTTAATTCACGGCAGAATAGATTTTGACGGCAATGGCAAATTTGATCGTTATGACCCTTATCGCTTGTTTCTCTGGAACTATGAAAGTCATGACATCAGCCCTTTTCCGGGTGATGCCATAACTGACGATTTACAAGAAGTTCTGGAGGGACGAAAGTTAGCCCCCCCAAAATCATCCCGATAATTCCAGCCCATCGGCACCGGCGGTAACAGTCACAATATCGCCGTCACGAATATTGCCGGCCAAAATCAAGTCGGCCAGCTTGTCTTGCAGCGCGCGCTGGATGACCCGTTTTAGGGGCCGGGCGCCGTAAACCGGATCATAGCCCGCATGGGCCAGCCAGTCTTTGGCACTGCTGTCCAGTTCAATGGTAAGTTTTCGATCCGCCAGAAGTTTTTCCAGATGACGCAGCTGAATTTCAACAATGCCATGCATATCACTGCGCGCAAGACGGTGAAACAGGGTAACTTCGTCAAGGCGGTTAAGAAATTCAGGACGGAAGGCCGCGCGCACATGTTCCATGACAAGCCCGCGAACGGCTTCCACATCCTGATCATCCTCAAGGCCCGCCAGAACATCACTGCCCAGATTACTGGTCAGGATAATCAGCGTGTTGGTGAAATCCACCGTCCGGCCCTGCCCATCGGTCAGGCGGCCATCGTCAAGCACCTGAAGCAAAATGTTAAAGACATCGGGATGAGCCTTTTCCACCTCGTCAAACAAAACAATCTGGTAAGGCCGCCGGCGCACGGCTTCGGTCAAGACGCCGCCTTCTTCATAGCCTACRTAGCCGGGCGGCGCGCCCACAAGTCGGGATACCGCATGTTTTTCCATAAACTCAGACATATCAATGCGCACCATGGCATGTTCATCATCGAACAAGAATTCCGCCAGTGCCTTGGTCAATTCGGTCTTGCCGACTCCTGTGGGGCCAAGGAATAAAAAAGATCCGATCGGACGGTTTTTATCTTGCAATCCTGCGCGCGCGCGGCGCACGGCGGCGGAAACCGCCTTGACCGCTTCATGCTGTCCGATCACTCTTTTTCCAATATAATCTTCCATCTGAACCAGTTTTTCGCGCTCGCCCTCGAGCATTTTATCAACGGGAATTCCCGTCCAGCGGCTGACCACGGCGGCGATATCTTCTTCGCGCACCTCTTCTTTCAACAGCAGATTCTCCGTATCGCCGGCCTCATGGGCCTCGGCGGCCTTTAAGGCTTCTTCCAATTTAGGGATAATGCCGTAAGCCAGTTCTCCGGCCTTGGCCAGATCACCGCGCCGTTCGGCCTGCTCCAATTCAATGCGGGCCTGGTCAAGCTGTTCCTTTATTTTCACATCGCCCGCAATACGGGCTTTTTCCAAATTCCACTGGGCCGTAATGCTGGCGGATTTTTGCTCCAGATCACCCAGTTCTTTTTCGAGCTTTTGCAATCTTTCCTGCGAAGCCTTGTCTTTCTCTTTATGCAGGGCTTCTTTTTCAATTTTCAGCTGAATAATCCGCCGGTCCAATTCGTCAAGTTCGGTTGGCTTGCTGTCNACTTCCATTTTAATGCGTGATGCCGCCTCATCCATAAGATCAATGGCTTTATCCGGCAAAAACCGGTCATTGATATAACGATGAGACAAGACAGCCGCCGCAACAGTGGCGCTATCGGTAATGCGAATGCCGTGATGAAGCTCGTATTTTTCTTTCAGGCCGCGCAATATGGAAATGGTATCTTCCACGGTGGGCTCAACCACCATCACCGGCTGAAACCGTCTTTCCAGAGCGGCATCTTTTTCCACATATTTACGGTATTCGCTCAATGTGGTCGCGCCAATACAATGAAGCTCGCCGCGTGCCAAAGCCGGCTTTAAAAGATTGGAGGCATCCATGGAACCTTCGCTGGCCCCCGCGCCGACAATGGTGTGCATTTCATCAATGAACAGTATAATCTCGCCATCAGAGGCCGAGACTTCCTGCAACACAGCCTTCAGGCGTTCTTCAAATTCCCCGCGATATTTGGCCCCGGCAATCATCGCCCCCATGTCCAGCATCATAACCCGTTTGTTGCTCAGGCTGCTCGGCACATCACCATTGGTAATGCGCTGCGCCAACCCTTCGACAATGGCCGTTTTGCCAACGCCCGGTTCGCCAATTAATACGGGGTTATTTTTACGGCGGCGGGAGAGAACCTGTATGGTGCGGCGAATTTCTTCGTCCCGGCCAATGACAGGGTCCAACTTGCCGTCGCGGGCCGATTGGGTTAAATCCTGCGCATATTTATTAAGCGCATCATAATTATCTTCGGCAGATGCGCTGGAAGCGGTGCGGCCTTTACGAATGTCATTGATGGCCGCATTTAAATTCTGCGCTGTCAGGCCCGCAGATTTTAGCATTGTTGATGATTTGGTATCTTTGGCCAAAACAAGCGCCAGTAATAATCGCTCCACCGTTACATAATCATCACCGGCTTTTTGGGCAATCTCTTCGGCATTTTCAAACAGGCGGGCGGTTTCTGCGGAAAGATATAATTGGCCCGCGCCGCCGCCTTCAACTTTTGGATAGCCCAGCACCTCTTTCGTAACCGCCTCGAGGGCCATTTTGGCATCGGCCCCCGCAGCGGTCATTAAATTGGCCGCCAAACCTTCTTTATCTTCAAGAATAACCTTTAAAATATGTTCTGGCGTAAATCTCTGGTGACCTTCACGAATGGCATAGCCCTGAGCAGACTGAATGAAACCCTTTGTCCGGTCGGTATATTTTTCAAAATCCATGTCCCTCAAACTCCTTTGACAAAAACAATATATCCCTATATGTAATGTGGTATATTTATCACACAAGAGGGGTGGTGTTTTTTTTATTAAAAACAGGCATAACCCCGGGTTATCTTTACAAAAAATAAAGGTCGGAGAATATATTCCCCGACCTTCTTAAAAAATCCCTGAAAAGGCACTGTTTTTGTCGTTTTAAGCTTCAGCGTCTGTTGCTATGATTATTTTTTCCGGTGGTTTTTCTGATGCTTTTGCGGCGCGTGCACGCTTCTTTTTAGGCGGCGCGATGTCTTTTGCCATATCTTCTGAATGGTCTTCTTGAAGCTTGACGGGCTTCACCGTTATTTTCTTATCTGTTTTTTTGACTATCTTTTTTACAGGCTTTTTTACAGGTTTTTTTACGGGATTTTTCTTTGGTACATCAAGATCAAGCTTTAAGGCCGGTTGTTCCGGGTCATCTTGTACCGGATCATCGGCCGGGAGGTTTTTTGCCACATATATGGGTTTTTTGGGCTTATTATTATGGTCTGGTTTTTTAGGGCTATCCTTAGATTCAAGAGGTTGTTCCGGATGATCATTCTGCCTCACGTCTTCTGCGGATTTAGCATTGGCGCGGCGTTCCGCTTCTTCCAACGCTTTGCGAGCCACTTCTTTATCATGAGCCACTTTATTGGCGGCCTCTGTTGCGGCAAATTCCGCATATACGCGGTAATAATGATCCGCATGCTGGAACAGGGACTCTGATTCAAGCCGATCCGTTGCCCGCCTGTCCTGCGCTAATGTTTTATATTTTTCATAGAGTTGAACGGCGGTTCCCCGCTGGTTTCCCGCCGGGCCGCGGCTGTCCATTTGCCGTGTCGGTGAATTAGATTGCTGCCCGCGGTTATTATTTTGCCGAGATTTGCCGCCGCGTTTTTGATTATTATGCTGATTTGACTTATGAGACCTATTGGACTGGCCTGAACGCGGCTGTCTATTTTGTCTCGCATTTTGATTATGATTCATGAAAACTACGCTAAATAAGGGCTGATCTAAGCATATTGTTCACAATAAAACATGTGCAACATTCTGCCCAACAGCGGTTACTTTTTCAAATATTAAATATCTGGGGTTTGTTTTTCCGAAGTTTTATGATGTCAAATCGTGTTTTATGATGTCATAATCATCCCGGACCCTTACACTCTCTCAAAGAGTGACCTTACATTACCGCTTTACAGGCCAAATGCCAACTTAATTTTTTATTTTACGCCGCTTTTTTAAAAATCAAGCGCTATGCAGCGGTCTCGGCCCGCCAGATCTTGTATTATCCGAATATCTTTAGCGCCCCCATTTTTAAAAATACTTGCCACTTGCATCCCTTGCTCATGACCAATTTCAAGAAAGGCGCGGCCCCCGACAGCCATCAGGCCGGGGAGGACTTTGCCAAGTTTCTCATATGCCTCAAGGCCGTTGTTTCTGGCAAATAACGCGATATGAGGCTCGTAATCACGCACATCCGGGGGGAGGTCTGCCGTCTCTTCTTCGGCAATATAGGGCGGATTGCACAGGATAATATCGAATTTTTTCCCCGGCGGCAGCTCCTGCGCCCAATCGCTCAGAATGAATGTGCATCTTTCCTGAAAACCCAGCCGCCCCGCATTTTCCTTTGCCAAATCCAGTGCTTGATCTGATATATCAATAGCCGTGCCTGTGCTATGCGGTAATTCGGACAATAGGGAAAGAATAAGGCATCCGCTCCCCGTTCCCAAATCCAATATTTTTAATGTTTTCTTCTTGTCTGGAATGGATTTAAGCGCCGCCTCGATCAAAGTCTCGCTATCTGGCCGGGGCGTAAGGCAATGATGGCTCACCTTAAATGTCAAAGTCCAAAAGTCTYTTTTGCCGCGTATTTGCGATATGGGCTCTCGCTTAAGCCGCCGCTCAAGAAGGGTCTGAAAATCTGCCTCTTGTTGCGCGCCTATTTGCCGATCCGGCTCTAAAATAAAATCCATTGGCGTCAAACCCGTTACCTCTTCCAACAATAGGTCCACATCCAAGCCAGATGTTTCATTGCCCGTTTGATCAAGCTTTTGGATCGCCTTATTTCTAATATCTCCTAGCGCGGCCATATTTAATTTTATTTGTCCTGACTTTAATGATATGGTTTATGTCATAACATATTGAGGAACATTATGAAAACAGGTAATATTATTTCGGGAATTTTAACCAGCGGCCTAATCGCCGCTCTGGCTGTTATATTCCCCGTTTCAGCTCACAGTTCTACCAAGAATAAAATAAAAATTAAGAACCCTGTAGAGGCCATTTTTCTTCAGGACATTCAAAGCCGTCTGACAAAGGCCGGCGGCATTAATCATGACATAACCGTGTATATCACAACAGATGAAAAACATGCGATGAGCGCGACACCAACATCGATCAATTTTTCTTATAAATTATTAAAGCATCYGAATTCATTGAATCAACTGGTGGCAACCATGGCCCATATGACGGCGCATATAGGGCTAAATGATACGTCACAGCTGCTGCCAGAAAATGAACAGCCTGATCAAAAACGCCCCGCCTCGGAGGATTATTTAAAATCTGTTATCCGGCCCCAATATCCTGATGAAACCAATGTGCCCCAAGCCACCGGCAGCTTTCATGAGAAGGGCGCGATTGTCGAAGAGCGTCCCGGGTTTCAGAATAAACGTTATGATTATGCTATAAATAAAACCGACGTCATTAAGGCTGAGCACGAATTGGATGCGGACAAGGTAACAGGTAACATTTTGGATCGCGCGGGATTTTGTCCTTCTGACTATAATCGCATGATGCGCTATTTTTATGAAAACCCGCAAAAGCTATTAAGCGATAAACATTTTGCCTTGGGCGCAGATCAATGGCAGCGTCTGGATCTTCTTGATCGCACCGTCGATCCTGCGGCCCCCTGCACCAAAGACCAGATGGCCTTGATAGAAAAATATTCCGGCGCGTTTGATCAGTTAAAGGCGGCCATTGCGCAAACAGAGAAAAGCCGCAACAACAAATGATCAGCGGTTCATTTCCGCCATCTGCGCCGCCTGATCTTCGGTGATTAAGGCGGTGATAACCTCGCCCAACGCATCACCCGCGACGATCTGATCCAATTTATACAATGTCAGGTTAATCCGATGGTCTGTCAGACGCCCTTGAGGGAAATTATAGGTCCGAATGCGGCCTGACCTGTCGCCGCTGCCCACTTGTTCTTTGCGATCTGCGGATCTTATGGCATCCCGCCTTGCCCGTTCGGCATCATATACGCGGGCCATAAGAACTTTCATGGCCTTCTGGCGATTTTTAAGCTGGGATTTTTCATCCTGCTGCTGAACTGTAATGCCCGTGGGAAGATGGGTGAGGCGCACCGCGCTGTCGGTGGTATTAACGCTCTGGCCTCCGGGGCCGCTGGCGCGAAAAATATCAATACGAATATCCTTGTCATCAAGCTTGATATCAACCTCTTCTACTTCGGGCATCACCGCCACGGTCGCCGCCGACGTGTGGATACGCCCGCCGGTTTCTGTTTCCGGAATCCGCTGAACCCGGTGGCCGCCTGATTCATATTTAAGCTTCGCAAAAACGCCTTTGCCCGATACGGAAATGATCACTTCTTTAAAGCCGCCCACATCGCTGCTGGAGGCACTAACCACATTAAATTTCCAGCCTTCCAGCAAGGCAAATCTCTGATACATACGGAACAGATCACCGGCAAAAAGCGCGGCCTCATCCCCGCCCGTTCCGGCGCGGATTTCAAGCAAGGCGTTTTTATCATCATCCACATCTTTGGGCAGAAGCATGATTTCCATTTCCCGTTCAAGGGCGGGAAGCTTTTTTTTCAGTTCTGGCAGTTCCATTTCTGCCAGCTCTTTCATCTCGCCGTCCCCATCGCTGTCTGTGATCATTTCGGCCAATTCCTGCATTTCACGGATCAGGGACAAATAATCACTGGCCACCTTCACGATCGGGGTCAGGTCGGCATATTCCTTGGAAAGGGCGACGATCTCATCAGAAGATAATTCCGCCGACTGGGACATCATATGTTCTAATTCTTCGTGGCGGGTGATCAATTGTTGTAGCCGTTCTTGAGGTATCATAATTTTTTAACTTCCAAAGAAAGATACGGGTTTAGATAATTCAAGACCTCGTCCAAGGCGACTTCCTGCTGCTTGCCATCATTTAAATTCTTGATCATGACCCTGCCGCGGGCCAGCTCATCTTCGCCAATAATCACGGCTTCATTAGCATTGGCTTTGTTGGCCCGCTTCAGGCGTTTTGCCATATTGCCGCGGTAAGACATCTCAACCCTGTGACCCGCAAACCGCAATTGCTGTGCGATCTCGATTGCTTTTGCCTGACATGTTACGCCCACAGGCACAATGGCAATGGGCCGCGCCTCGACCGGCACCAAATCCGGCGATATCAATTCTGCCAGCCGTTCCATGCCGGCGGCCCAGCCAATGCCTGCCGTGGGCGGCCCGCCCATCATTTCAATCAACGCGTCATACCGCCCGCCTGCCAGCACAGTTCCCTGCGCGCCCAGTTCATTCGTGATAAATTCAAAGGCCGTATGGCTGTAATAATCAAGGCCGCGCACCAGACGTTCGTTGAGGGTATAGTCTATGCCAAGCGCGTCAAGACCCGCGAGAACCTCTGCAAAAAAATACTTGCTTGCGTCGTTATAATAATCAGAAATACGCGGGGCCTTTTCCACCAGCGCCCGGTCGCCGTCATTCTTGCTGTCCAAAATACGCATGGGATTTTTTTCAAGCCTTAGAAGGCTGTCTTTGCTCAGTTTGTCTTTATGGGCGCTGAAATATGTGACCAGAGCGTCGCGATACGCATGGCGGCTCYCCTGATCGCCCAAACTGTTAATCTCCAGCCTCACGCTGGCCATCAGATTAAGTTCGGTCAACAGCGTGACCGCAATGGCCAGAACCTCGATATCCGCCTGAGGTTCCGCCGCCCCCAGAATTTCAACGTCAATTTGGTGGAATTGGCGCATGCGCCCTTTTTGGGGCCGCTCGTAACGAAACATGGGGCCAAAACCAAAAAATTTGCAGGGCAGGGATTGTTGCAGGCCATTTGATATAAAGGCGCGGGCAATGCCGGCGGTATATTCCGGGCGCAGGGTSRARRWYTCMCCGCCCCGRTCYTCAAAKSTATACATTTCYTTKGAMACCACRTCGGATGTYTCGCCSARYGTGCGCTTAAAMACCTCGGTAAATTCRAAWATSGGCGTRCTGATTTCYYSATGRCCAAARCGYKKGGCAATWTCCTGAAARGTCTKMTKTATAAACCGAAATSTCCGKGCCTKRTCSCCCATAATATCATGGGTGCCCCTTACAGGTTGTAATTTCGTCACTGATTAATTCCTTAACTTTTCATTCGACAGATTTTCGGCTGACAATTTTTCGGCTTCAAGCTCTGCGGCCTTTTTCTCAACCAGAGCCACAATATGTTCCACAAGCCCGTCATCATCAACTTTATGATCCGACATACCATTCAGATACACCATATGATTACCATTGCCGCCGCCGGTCAGGCCAATGTCCGTCTCTCGCGCCTCGCCCGGGCCGTTAACCACACAGCCAATGATGCTCAAACTGAGCGGTGTTGTAATATGATCCAGCCTGCGTTCCRGCAATTCCACAGTTTTAATGACCGGATAGGCTTGGCGCGCGCAAGAGGGGCAGKAGATAATTCTGACCCCCCGGTGGCGAATATCCAGACTTTTCAACAAATCAAAGCCAACTTTGACTTCTTCCACCGGATCCGCCGACAAGGATACMCGGATCGTGTCRCCAATACCYKRCYRMAGCAGGWTRCCCAKMSCSRYYGMCGAKKYMACSRTRCCCKKCRKSMSYRYSCCRGCYTCCGTKAKCCCRAGATGSAKCGRWKSGTYGGWGSSSYSKGCSARCWYKKKATARRCYGCKRTCRSSWYMWRCACMTSSSWCRCCTTSRCSSWSAKSWTGAWYYSGTSRMRATCG
>NVVM01000057.1 GCA_002402225.1 Alphaproteobacteria bacterium | reverse complement strand
ATTTTGGGCCAGCGGCATTTCACTTGTCGCGCATATGCATAACCCCCTTGTCCCCGCCGTTCATATGAATACCCGCCATATCATCACGGCCAAGGACTGGTTCGGCGGCGGCGGCGACCTTAATGCGGCCATCCCCAATGCTGTGGATACGGCGGATTTTCACAGCAGCTATAAGCAAGCCTGCGACAAACATGATCCGGCATATTTCCCAAAATATAAAAAATGGTGTGATGAATATTTCTATATCACGCACCGCAAAAAAGCCCGGGGCGAAGGCGGCATTTTCTATGATCAATTAAACAGCGGTGACTGGGAAAAGGATTTTGCCTTTACCCAGGATGTTGGCCGGGCATTTCTTAACATATATCCGGATCTTGTTTCCCGCCATATGAACGAAGAATGGACCGAAGAACAACGCGAAGATCTGCTTTATTACCGAGGGCTTTATGCCGAATTTAATCTTGTCTATGATCGAGGCACCACATTTGGTCTGAAAACAGGCGGCAATGTGGACGCGATCCTCATGTCCCTCCCCCCCCAAGCCAAGTGGCGGTAAATTAAAGATGTCAAGTGGCGGTGAATTAAAGATGCCAAATGGCGGTAAAATTTATAATCATGGTAACAACAGATGAAATGGGATTTTCCAGAAGAGCCACATAACCTAGAGATACCCACATTGGGCGGGAAATATCTGTGGGCGGATATATATCTATTGGATGATTGGCGCATTCAAAAGAATATTCTATCCGAACATTTCCGGCTCCTTGATGACAAAGACAAAAGACGGGCCTGGGGAAATTATGAACATTGCCGCCAGAAACTTGACGTTTTCAAGCAAAAACTGGGGTTAAAATTCCCAAACAAGCATATATTTCTTATTTTGCATGGCCTGGGACGCCATAGAAGCTCTATGGCAAAGCTCACCAATAGCTTGCGCGACAAAGGTCTTGCGGCCTATAGTTTAAATTACCCCAGCACATTCCAGCCCGTTGAAAGTCACGGCAATGATCTCGATCATCTCCTGAATGGACTTGACGGCGTGACAGAAGTCAGCTTTATCGGCCATAGCCTTGGCGGGTTGGTGGCGCGGACTTTATTATCGCGCAAGAATAGCTGGCGCGAAAAAATAGATGCGCGGCATTTGATCACGATTGGCACCCCCAACAACGGGGCCAAAATTGCCGATATGATGAGCGGCCTGAAGCTTTTTCACGCCATCGCCGGCCCGTCGGGTCAGGACGTTCGGCCATGCAAGGCACAAGACTTGCCCGCCCCCGATATTCCAACATTAGTCATCGCGGGCGGGCGAGGTACAAAAACCGGATTTAATCCATTGCTTAGGGAAGATAATGACGGCATTGTCGCGGTAAATGAAACGAAAATTAACGGCATGAAAGATTTCAAGCGGGTCAAAGACATCCATACCACCCTCATGGATCACCCAGAAACGCTTCAGGCAATTTTGGACTTCATCGTGTGACTTGTTCGAGAATTTCTTCGCGCGTCAGATGAAAATCGCTCTGTACCCATTCCAGTTCGAGCGCGCGCAATTGCTGTCCTATTTCTGCGCCGGACTTTACCCCCCGCGCCATCAAATCCTTGCCCTGCACGGGAAAGACCGGTATGGGCCATGCCTCCCCATAGGCCAGAATCTTGCGCCAAGCCTCATGATTTTCATCCGCCGCCGCATAGGCCCAGCTTTGCAACAGAGCAAAAATAAACATATCCTTGCCATAATGATATATGATCCGCCGAATGTCCTTTTGGCTCATGCCCGTTTGTAGCGAAATATCATGATTTGCATAATTTTTCAGGATTTTGACCTGTTTATTAGATAATTTCAAATGACGGTTTATATTCTCTATTGCTTCATTGTCTTTACGCAACAAGCAGGATAACCGGGCCAGAATATTACATTTTCCCAGAGCTTTCTCCACGCGAACATAAGTATTCAGTTCCTGTATATCCTCATGATTTGGGATTATTTTGTCCAATATACCCCCTTCATCCATGACTTTCATGACCGGCAACAGCGTATCAGACCCCAGAATTTTAAAAACCTCCTGTGCCAGCCGTTCACCGGACAGCTTATCAATCAATGACTTGTTTTTAAGGCAGGCGGCCAGTCCCGCCGGGTCCATTTCGCCCTGCCCTATTTGCGCGGCGAATCTGAAAAATCGCAAAATACGTAAGCCATCCTCATGAATACGCTGATCCGCATCACCAATGAAACATACCCTTCGCGCGGTAATATCACCGAGCCCCCCGCAAGGATCATAAAGGCTGCCATCCGCATCAAGGTAAAGGGCGTTAATGGTGAAATCCCGCCGCCGGGCATCTTCCTGCCAATCATCTATATAAACCACTTTGGCACGGCGGCCATAGGTTTCTTCATCCCGTCGCAGCGCGGTGATTTCAAAATTATTCTTATCCACTACGGCGGTTATWGTCCCGTGTTTCAAACCCGTGGGCACGACCTTCACGCCGGCCTTTTTCAATCGTTTCATAGTTTCTTCGGGCCGCAGACTACAGGCCATGTCAATATCAATAATCTTGCGGCCCAACAGAGCATCCCGGACACACCCCCCCACCATTCGGGCATTTAATCCATCATGATTCAAGATACTGAACAATTTAACCAATGATGGTTTGTTCATCCATGGATGGTCATGRGTTGATATTTTTTTGACAGCCTCCATYAAGRATGCCCATTGATCAATTTTGCAAAACGWACCAGCATWGCRGCCGTCGCGCCCCAGACATTATGCTTTTCATTCATAAGAACATAATAATGCCGCCGCTGTTCATTCCAGACCCGGCTCTCCAATTTATGATTCTTCTCATCAAGAATGTAATCCAGCGGCAATTCAAAGGCTTCCGCCACCTCGCCTGCATCCACCTTCAAACGATATGTCGGCTGAATGATGGCAACGATGGGCGTAATCACATATCCGGTGACAGTTTCATAATCCTCCATCCCGCCAAGGACGTCGATATGAGCCCGTTCAATACCGACTTCCTCTTCTGTTTCACGCAGGGCGGTTTCCATCGCATCCGCATCTTGCGGCTCGCACCGCCCGCCGGGAAAACTGACCTGACCTGAATGGGCTTTCAAATGCTGCGCTCTTTTGGTGAGCAAAACAGTCATGCCATCCTTATGATCTACCAAAGGAATAAGTACAGCCGCAGGTTTCAGGGGCAATTCAGATGTATGATAATCTGCATCAGGCCGATAAATATTATGATCGCCGTAAGTGGGACGCCGCATGCTGCGTATTTCCGCTGTCTGCCGCGCACGCTTCAGATCGGGGTCATAACCGGCAAATATATCTGTTATTATTTTTCTCATTCACTGGCTTCAATTGGATCAGGGCTGGTTTCAACCGGGCCAAGCGCAAAAAAACTTCCGGCGCTCCATACCCCATATTGACCGTCTCTCTCCTCAACCATTTCAGCCAGTTGGTAATAGACGGATCGCGCGATGAGAGCCTCCAGCCTGCCGCGCACAAGAACATAGGGCGACGGCTCGCCTTTGGCGGAAAACGCCATGCGCAGGGGATGATTTGCATCCAGAGTTACCACATCATCCACATTCGTTCTAAAATGCAGGATTTGATCATGCCCCGCGCCCTCAATGCGCATTTCAACCGCAACGAACGGCGCATCATCAACACGGATGCCAATTTTTTCCACAGGCGTGACCAGATAATATTGACCGTCTTCATCATGGCGCAGGATAGTGGAAAAAAGCTTGACCATGGCTGGGCGAGAAATAGCCGACCCCATATAATCCCAGCTTCCATCCCGTTTGATATGCATATCTATATCGCCGCAAAACTCAGGATTCCACAAATGCACGGGCGGCAGCCCTTTTGCACCAGAAGCATCGCCAGATATTTTTTTGGCCTCTGCAGCAAATAAATCAGGCCTGAAATTTATTTTATCGGTCATAATCCTAATATAGGAAATTCATATGACAATGAGAAGACATTACCCGTTATTTAATTTTTGAAATCATTCCCTTTACCCCTTTCAGGGCATTCGGCACCAATTCCTGCGCTAGCAAGCGGGCCTTATCCACAGGGCCCGGCATTTCAAGCCCCAAGGCCAAACTGCGGCTAAAGCCAACTTTCCGGTAGTATGTTTCATCACCCACCAGAATAACTCTTTTATGCCCCTGCTCCTTAGCGGCTTGCAATCCATGCGCCATTAAGTCAAGACCGATACACTGTCCGCGGTAATCGTTATTGACGGCGATCGGGCCNAGTAATAAAGCCTCATATGACCTGTCATTATCTTTAATCAAAAGGGGCCAGAATTGAAGACTGGCGATAATAGTTTCGCCAGACATAGTGATAAAGGACAGTCCCGGCACCGCAGGGACGGCCTTGCGCAATTTGTAGGCTGTTTTCTTCTGTCGATCGACGCCAAAAGCCTGATCGAGCAAAATGTCTATTTTCGGAATATTATTTKSWWWAKWRRSTAYWAWTWRRTACANWWRTWSWRMRWWYTMMYSRAKKMYYWAYTWAYKWTSCAATTAACATAATAAATGTTATGGCGCAAGTAAAATGATTTCAATAGGTAATTAACGTCAAAAAAGGCGACGCAAAAAACGCCGCCCTATCCTGAAATATATTGATAATTATGAGACGCTTACCAGTCAACCTGAAAACGCAAGGCAAAGGCATTCACATCTGTGACACCGCCTGGGTCATTGGTGATATCCGAAAGCGAATAATTTGCCATAACGCGCGCATAATTATTCAGATGCCAATTGACCCCGAATATCATTGTATTTTGTTTGCCGCCCATGACGGCCTCATCCACATCATTCAATTCAATAGTGTCATAGCGAACCGCTAACTGCCATGCCCCCATGCCGCCTTCGGAAACGGGGCTCTTGACTTTCGTGCGGCCGATTTTACCCTTTTTATAGCTGCGGCTTTCACCTGTAATAAAATAACTTGCGCTGATATAGCCGCCAGAAAGGCTGGCATTTTGATCCATGCCAATCCGGTTCACGCTTAAGACGGCATATTCACTTTGTAATGAAAAAGGCCCCATAATTCCAGCGGCCTCCAGCCCCCAGAATGTATCACTTTCAGCATCCCCAACATCCGTTCCGCGAAAATCCGCGCTGATATAACGATTTGCCGCCAGATGGCTTTGGGGGCGTTGACGATAACGCGCACCTTCACCATCCGAAAGTTCGCGGTATCTGACAGACGCCCCGACATGCAGGCGAATATTACCCTCATTTAATTTTGGTCCATATGTTACCCGCGCGGCATATGTGCGATCCTGTTGAGCGTTGGTATTTGCAAAATTGCCCTGAAAAATACCGGCCTTGAAGGTCACATCATTGGCGGCATATCCAACGGCGATACCGATTTGGCGGGAAAGCGAGAATGCGTCGGTAAAAGAGCCGCGTTCCATAAATGTTATGTAGCGGCCAGAGGTTTCCTCTTCCAATGAATTCGGTGTTTTAAATTGCCCAACCGTTATTGAAATTGGTTTCAGCTTCCACTGAAAATACGCGTCTTTAATTTCGGAGGCCCCGCCAGTAAGATCAGCTTCAAACTTGTATTTAACATTATTAAAAACAATGCCTTCAACCCCAAGGCGCGCGGTACGAAATTCTGTGGCATCCACTGCTTCACCACCAAGAGAATTACCCGCAGAATTTTTAACAGAAATATTTGCGTAATCTGTAAAAATGCGGCCCCGAATTTTCATTTTGAATTTTCCATCCGCACTGGATAATTCAGGGGCGCCTTTCCACTTAACTTTTAAATCAGGGCTTTTTTTGGATTCTGCCGCCGCTTTCTTTTCAAGCTCTTCAAGCTTTTTGCTCAATTGATCAATTTGTGTTTTCAATTCCTGCAAAGATTGCGCCGAAGCTATGGGTGAAAATGCCACACTACACAGAGCTGTTGCGGCCAATAAGCCAACAATGGGTTTCCTCATCTTCATTYCCTTTTYAAGATATAAATAATTCTAATCTTACTTTCAGGTGACAACCTAATAAAACGTCACCTTCAGATCATTTAATATCCAGGCTTGATGTCAACAAAATGTACTTTTTGTTACATTAAAGTTACATCGCAATAAAGGCTTTTATAGCAGCCCTTATTAAAATCAGATTAAAAGCCGCCACTTATTGTCGGCGATAAAGAGGAACATCCTCATCCGAGGAAGTTTGATATTTGACGGAAAAATCTTCGAAAGCGTCTAATGCATCCACAATGTCACGGCCAGCCTTGATCTCAAAAGCATTGAAACCACAGCGCTGCAAATAAAACAGTTGATCCCGCATGACATCGCCTACGGCACGGATTTCTTTTTTATACCCCAGCCGGTCGCGCAGAATTTTTGCCATGGAATAGCCCCGGCCATCCGCAAAAGTTGGAAAATTTATCGCGATCAAATCAAAGTGATGCAAATCATCTTTAATATCACTCAGCATGTCATCAGGCTCAAGTTGAAGGCCGATATTGCGGCCGGAAAGATCCATTTCCTGCCATAGATCAAGAGAAACAATGAGATCCCCTTCCGGCAAGTCGCCTTCCCCTGAATAATGAGTCCAATTATCTTCAATGATGGCTTTGTCTTTAATTATTTGCATAAAGCTGCTCCTTAAAAGGGCTCATTCCCAACCGGCGGTAGGCAGCGAGAAACCCTTCCCCCTCTTCCCGAAGGCGCGTATATGTTGACAGAATATTTTTCAAAGCCGGGATGATTTCATCCTGATCAAACCCTGGGCCAATAATTTTACCAATAGAGGCATCATCACCGGCCGATCCGCCAAGGGTGATCTGATAAAGCTCCTGACCCTTTTTATTCACGCCCAAAATACCAATATGACCCACATGATGATGGCCGCARGCATTAATGCAGCCCGACATCTTYAATTTAAGCKCGCCAAGGTCATATAAATAATCCATGTCATCGAAACATGTGGTGATTTTATCCGCAATGGGAATGGACCTTGCGTTGGCCAACGTACAAAAATCCAGCCCCGGACAACAGATCATATCTTGCAACGTGCCAATATTAGGCTCCGCGAATCCTATATCTTTCAAAGCTTGCCATAGCTGATATAAGTCGTCTTTCCTGACATCTGCAAAAACAAGATTTTGCTCGTGGGTAGATCTGATCTCGCCAAAACTGTAGTCATCTGCCATATCTGCGACCGACAACATCTGTTCATCCGTAATATCTCCCGGCGGCACACCGGGTTTTTTAAGGGATAAATTAACAATGGCATAGCCGGGTTTTTTATGAGCCAGTATATTCTGCTTAACCCATAAAGAAAAATCTTTGTCATCCTGTAAATGCTGATTAAATGCTTCACTTTTATCAGGTAAATCAACATAATCGGGATCAGTGAAATGGGCCGTAACGCGATCAATTTCCGCCGCATCCAATGGTACAGCGCCCTCTTGCCTTAAAGCCGCAAATTCCGTTTCCACCAGTTCTATGAATTTTGGCAATTTAAGCTCATGCACCAGAATTTTAATGCGGGCTTTATATTTATTGTCCCTGCGGCCAAACTGGTTATAAACGCGCATAATCGCTTCGGTATAAACCAGCAGGTCTTTTTCCGGCACAAAGTCATTGACCAGCTTGCCGATCATCGGCGTTCGGCCCATACCGCCGCCCACATAAATCTTGAAACCAACCTCACCGGCATTATTTTTCACCGCGCGGTACCCAATATCATGAAACAGAATAGCGGCCCTGTCTTGCGCGGCGCCCGTAAAGGCAAATTTAAACTTTCGCGGCAAATAGGCAAATTCGGGGTGAAATGTCGACCATTGACGCATAATTTCCGCATAGGGCCGGGGGTCGACGACTTCATCCGCTGCCACACCCGCAAATTGATCCGCGCTGATATTTCGAATGCAGTTGCCGCTGGTTTGGATGGCATGCATCTGTACCGAGGCCAGGTCATCCAGAATATCTGGCACATCTTCCAGCTTTGGCCAGTTAAATTGTATATTCTGCCGCGTGGTCATATGGCCATATCCGCGATCATATTTTGTGGCAATATGAGCCAGCACGCGTAATTGACGGGATGACAATAAACCATAGGGCACGGCAACCCGCAGCATATAGGCCTGTATTTGCAGATAAAGACCATTTTGCAGGCGCAGAATGCGGAATTCATCCTCTTTCAATTCACCGGAAAGGCGTCTTTTTACCTGTCCCCTGAATTGAACAACACGTTCATCAACAATTCGCTGATCATTTTCATTATATTGATACATTTGGCCTAACCCGGTTTGTTAAGTAACACACCTATTTCACAGTTAAAATATGTGTAATTTTATATTCTACNNATATATATACGCTATTCAAAAAGAAATACAAGGGAATCGATTTTTTTTTGGGTGCAGCCCAACCCTATTCACACATAAGGARATATTAGATATAAATAATATATAAACAAGAAATTAACCGTTTATAAAGGAATGCAGGCTAATAATATAGATGTTAAACATTTTCCTCCCCAGACTTGGGCGGTCTCCATAGGTGAGCCGCCCATTTTTTTACGCAAATACCCTAAAATCAAAATTGCCTCTATATATAAGCAATGACGAAAGCTATAGTGCGGTATATTTCCCAATATAAATAGGTGAGACTTATTAAATGGCCCGCAGCGCCTCCTTTCCGACATACCATCTTGAAAAAGAAATTAACGGACTTGTTTGCGGTGTTGATGAGGTCGGGCGCGGCCCATGGGCGGGCCCCGTGATCGCAGCCGCTGTTATATTGGCGCCGGCTAATATTCCCGAAGGCATAAATGACAGCAAAAAGCTGACGGCAAAAAAACGAGCCGCCCTTTACCCGATCATCATGGCACAGGCCCATGTGGGGTTTGGGGAAGCGAGCGTAGAAGAGATTGATCAGCATAATATACTGCAGGCAACCCTCCTTGCCATGCAGCGCGCCGTCGATGATTTACCCCTCAAGCCGGATCATGCTCTGGTGGATGGTAACCATATTCCGAAACTGAAATGCCCCGCCACAYCRRTMAWAARAGGCGAYARYAKKTCRCTTTCCATNNCNGCCGCANNNTCRATWATYGCMAAAGTAAARCGMGATWWWTTRATGMARAAWTTRRGYGAAATTTACCCSGAATATSGCTGGGMGMRSAAYKCAGGATATGGTACCYCRCWMCATAYMRAAGCACTAAGSCTKGTAGGTCCGAGTCGTTTTCACCGAAAATCCTTCGCTCCTATCCGCAACCTTATTTCTCAAGGAATCTCCATAAGAGATTGATTCAAATAAAAAAATCACTTGACGAAATTCACTTTTTGATTCAGAATCACCACATATAAATCATAAAAAAAATGAATTTAAAAAAAAGTGAGAGTCAAGAACAAATGAAGTCTTCTAAAAAAATATTGGCTAAAAAAATAAAAGCCGTCGCAAAAAATGCTGAATATGCAGATTTACCCCTTAATCAGATTTTACAGGGAAACTGTATTGAGTTGATGAATAGYCTGCCCGARAAATCCGTTGATGTCATTTTTGCTGACCCGCCKTATAACATGCARTTAAAAGGCGACCTTCAYCGMCCCGAYAAYTCCCATGTCAGTGCCGTCAACGAYGAATGGGATAAATTTGACAGCTTTGMRRTYTATGACAAATTYACSCRCGAATGGCTGACKGCSGCGCGSMGRATTCTTAAAGATACCGGCACTATCTGGGTCATTGGCAGCTATCATAATATTTATCGTGTCGGCTCAATATTACAGGACATTGGCTATTGGGTCCTCAATGATATTATATGGCGTAAAACCAATCCCATGCCCAATTTTCGCGGCACGCGCTTTACCAATGCCCATGAAACACTGCTCTGGTGCAATAAGGGCGAAGGTTTCAACAAATATACTTTCAATTATGATGCCATGAAAGCCTTGAACGAAGATATTCAAATGCGTTCTGACTGGGTGCTGCCKATCTGTTCCGGCAAAGAACGCCTAAAAGTAAATGGCCATAAAGGGCATTCAACACAAAAACCGGAATCTCTTCTGTACCGCGTTTTATTATCCTCAACAARCAAGGGGGATGTCGTGCTTGACCCTTTCTTCGGGTCTGGCACCACAGGGGCCGTTGCCAAAAAACTGGGCCGCAATTTTATCGGCCTTGAAATGGAAGAAAAATATATCAACCTTGCCACAGACCGCATTAATATGGTTGAGCCACTTGATGATGAAGCCATGGAAATCACGCCGGCCAAACGGGCGCAAACCCGCATCCCATTTGGTAATCTGGTTGAAAATGGCATGATCAAACCAGGCACCATTCTGATGGACCCGAGCAAAAGACATTCCGCCAAAGTGCGGGCCGACGGCACGATTATCAGCAAATCCGATAAAGGATCAATTCATCAAGTCGGTGCCCGCGTGCAAGGCGCGCCCTCTTGTAATGGTTGGACCTTCTGGCATATGGAAGTTAAAAACAATCTGATTTCCATCGACACCTTGCGCCAGCAAGCCCGTGCAGAAATGCATTAAGCCAAACTTATAAAAACGAYAACTACAATAAACTCCGGTAAAACTGACCCGCCTTCATTATTGGAGGCGGGTTCTTCATTTTTCAAGAGTTTATCTTGATTTCACAGATGACACTCTTTATTTTCTRTCAGYGCGCCAATCCTCAATAGCTATTCGTGAATGGACAATCCCTTGAACATCCCCAAAAATAACATCCCGAGATTTCATTTAGCCTTCCCTGTCACAGATCTGGCAGAAGCCAGACGTTTTTATACTGGCGTCCTTGGCTGCAAATTGGGACGCGAGAGCGAAAACTGGATTGACTTTGATTTCTATGGCCATCAGATTGTGGCCCATTATAATGAAGTAATGCCAGAATGTCCGACCAGCGCGGTTGAGGGCAAACAAGTCCCAACGCGACATTTTGGACTTTTGCTTGGACGGGATGAATGGCAACGATTGGCCAACAAGCTAACCGCTCTGGATATCGACTTCTTAATTCCTCCGCATATCCGGTTTGAAGGGCAGCCAGGCGAGCAGGCAACTCTGTTCATTCAGGATCCTTCGGGCAATGGCCTTGAGTTTAAATCTTTCGCCACCGACGATGATATTTTTGCAACCAAATGAAACTAAAAATATGACCCTGTTAATCCTTATGCCGGATCGGGAGTGCGCCGGCCTGATAAAAGCCCTGAAAGCAAGTGACCCTGATCTTGATATCAGGCTCTGGCCAGAGGTCAGGAATAGAGAAGATATCGACTATGCTATTCTATGGAACCATCCTGCCGGGGAATTGCTTGAATACCCCAATCTCAAGGTCATCGCCTCATATGGCGCGGGGGTGGATCATATTTTTAAAGACCAAAGCCTGCCGCCGGGGATTATCATAACGCGGCTGGTGGATAATGCCCTGACCCGGCAAATGTCCGAATATATTGCCGGCGTCATTCAGAACCATCGGCTTCGCCTCACCGAATATCGGGAATATCAAGCCGCAGGTGTCTGGGCCCCAAAAGAAGCCCGCAGCGGGAAAAAAATCTGCTTGCTGGGTCTTGGAAATATTGGCCGGCATGTTGCGCAATATCTGACCACTATCGGCATGACCGTCAGTGGTTGGAGCCAAAGCCCCAAGGATATTGACCAGGTCACAAGTTTTCACGGGCCGGAATCATTAACCRAGGCCGTCAATGATGCGGATTATATTGTCTGYCTGCTGCCCCTCACCCCYMARACGGARAATATTCTGGATGCGGGGTTATTCACCAAAGTTAAAAAGGGGGCTTATCTCATCAATGCCGGCCGGGGGGCTCATTTGAATGAAGGTGATCTGCTGGACGCCCTCTATCAGGGCCAGCTTGGCGGCGCTTGCCTTGATGTTTTCAGGACAGAGCCTCTGCCGGATGATCATCCTTTCTGGCGGCATCCAAAAATTGCCCTAACCCCCCATATTGCCAGCCTGACAAATAGTGAGCAGGCCGCCGCGCAGYTSCTTGYAAACTACCATAATATGAGAAATAATACCCCCCTCATCAACAAAGTAGATGCCCAAAAAGGATATTAGCCCCAAAAGCTGTGATTACTATGTGAATAATCGTTGCATAGACTATATCAAACTGTTAGTTTTCGCGCGAAACAGATCGTTCTTTAAAAGGTTGAAAAATGAAAATTGATGGTAACAACATTCGTCCCGGTAATATCATTGAACACCAAGGTGGTCTTTGGCTTGCCATCAAGACCGCACATACTCAGCCCGGTAAAGGCGGGGCTTACCTGCAGGTTGAACTTAAAAATCTCAGGGATGGCCGTAAACTTAACGAACGCTTCCGTTCTTCTGAAAAGGTCGAACAGGTTCGCCTGGAACAAAAAAATCATTCCTTTCTATTTGAAACGTCCGGCATGTATACTTTCATGGATACCGAAACATACGAACAAGTGGAATTAAGCACCGAATTAATCGGCGATAAGACCGCCTTCCTGCAGGATGGTATGGAAGTGGTTATCGAATTTCATGATGGTTCCGCATTGGGCGTTAGTTTGCCTCAGAACACCATTCTGGAGGTTGTGGAAACAGAACCTGTTGTGAAAGGGCAGACTGCCACATCATCCAATAAACCAGCCATTCTGGACAATGGAACCCGCGTAATGGTGCCGCCCTTCGTTGGTGTTGGTGACAAGGTTGTCGTTAATATCGAAGAGCGCACTTATGTGGAACGTGCCAAATAATTTAGCTAATAACCCAAAACACCTCGTGATTTATATTTTGAAGGATGTCTCATATGGCTTTGAAATCAGCCGTAATTAACGTAATGGAAATGGCCGCCCAAAAAGCTGGCCGCAAACTTAATCGCGATTTTGGTGAAGTGGAAAATCTTCAGGTATCCCGAAAAGGGCCGGCAGATTTTGTTTCCGCCGCTGATTTGAAATCAGAAAAAATCATCAAAGAGGAATTATTCAAAGCGCGGCCCAATATTGCCTTTCTTCTGGAAGAAGAAGGCGAAATAAACTTAGGGGATGGCAGTGGCCGCTGGATTGTCGATCCTTTGGATGGTACGACGAACTTCCTGCATGGCATCCCTCATTTTTGTATTTCCATTGCACTTGAGCAGAATGGTGAAATTACCGCCGGTCTTATTTACAATCCGATCACAGGTGAGACCTATTGGGCAGAAAAAGGGCGCGGGGCCTATCTTAATGACATGAAAATACGGGTTTCTGCGCGCCGGGATATGAAATATAGTCTTCTTGCCACAGGCATACCATTCCACGGCACGGCAGGCCATAAATCATTCATTCACAGTATGGAAGCCATCATGGGAGAAGTCTCCGGCATTCGCAGATTTGGCTCAGCCGCCCTTGACCTTGCCTATGTCGCTTCCGGAAAATATGAAGGTTTTTGGGAATCTCACCTCAACAAATGGGATATTGCCGCCGGTATGCTGCTTGTCCGTGAGGCCGGCGGAAGCGTGACGACTTTCGACGGTAAAAATAAAGCTTATGAGACAGGTGAAATCCTCGCAACCAATAGCGTTATTCATGGCCCTCTGACACGGCTTTTGGCTCAAGGGCGCAAGGCTGAAAGAAACGCAGGATAATCTCGGTAACCACAATTGTTAAACTAAGGGAATGGCGTAATTATATATTCAATCTCTTTCGCAATATGGATAGGTTTAGTCTCATTTGCCATAGCGCAAGCAAGCATGCCAGCAAACAACTTTGAAGAAAAACCATATTCCGAAAAGGAGATATTCCTGCAGGCTCAGGAATTAATGGATATCAAGCCTCTGCGTCTGTATTTCTTAAAAGACGATTATCAGCTTAGCCATAATACACGATCAATAATCCAAAAATGGGCCAAGCGTATAAGGCGTTATAACGTCCCCATCTATATCCWCAGCCTTAGCTCTATCCCCAATGGAATACGTAATCTGACGGATGATACGGCAAATCATGAAGCAATACGTACCGCACTTAATCGGGGATTAATCATTAAAAGCCTTTTAGAGCGCCATGGCATTGCCAAAAATCAACTTATAATAAAAACAGTCCCCCCAAAAAATATGCAAACCGACAATAAACTCAAAGATATGATTATCATTACAACCCGCAGAGATTAACGTATATTGATCGGCGGCTTAAAAGAGATACGACGCCTTAATATTGCCTAACTAATTCTTAGACTCTTCCGTGTTGCCCTGATATTATCAACATGGAATTAGGGAAGAAAACATAAAAGGACCTGTTCGGCATGACCCGACCTCAGAAGTATCTCACAAGAATTACGCTTTTTCTTATACCCGTCATATTATTATCATTCTTTCTATACCCACAGTTAGAAGGTGCCTTTATCACAAACCCAGGGCTAAATGGGTTGATTGCGGCGGTCTTGCTCATTGGCATTATCTTTTCAACCCGCCAGATCACCATGCTTTCTCCATCAGTGGAATGGATCAAAAACTTCCGAAAAAGCGAAACCTCTGAAATCCCGGGAGATGCGCCAAACCTTATTGCCCCAATGGCCGCAATGATGGGGGAGAGTGATCGCAAATTATCCCTTTCTGCCCTTTCCATGCGCACCATCCTTGACGGCATTGCCGCCCGTATGGACGAAGGCCGCGAGATAACCCGTTATTTCATCGGTCTTTTGATTTTTCTGGGTTTGCTCGGCACCTTCTGGGGATTACTCGGGACAATTGGCTCCATCAAGGATACCATCAATAACCTGACCGTTGGTTCCAATGATATTGGTGTTTTATTCGAAGACTTAAAAGAAGGCCTCGCGGCCCCGCTCGGCGGCATGGGCACGGCGTTCAGTTCTTCGCTATTCGGTCTCGCCGGCTCTGTCGTGCTTGGTTTCATTGATCTTCAAGCCGGGCAGGCGCAATCTCGATTCTTTAATGACCTTGAGGACTGGCTCTCCAGCGTCACAAAACTATCCAGAGGAAGCAGTCTTGATATAGACGCCGGCGATGCTTCCGTGCCAGCTTACGTTAGCGCCCTTTTGGAGCAATCCGCAGATAGTCTGGACAATCTTCATAATGTCATATCCCGCAGCGAAGAAAGGCGCAATGAAGTTAATACAGCCATGTTGAATTTATCAGAACAGCTTGCCACATTATCCGATAGCCAATCGGGCATGCGGTCTGTCCTCCAACAAATGCTCGAGCTGTTTTCAAATCAGAATGCTGGTGAGGAAGATAAAATTCAAATCAAACATCTGCGTAATATTGATGTACAGGTCAAATATCTGATTGAAGAAACCATCAAAGGTCAAAATCAATTCAACGATACCCTGAAATCAGAATTCAAGCTTTTAGCCCGTACCTTGGGCGGCATAGTTGATAGAACACCTATGGATACTTGTCTGCCTGAAGGCAGCATATCTGAAAAAGAGCATCCGCCAGAAAAGCATGATACAAAGGTCATTCAGGACTCTATGGACTATGATATGCCTACCCCAAAACCCAAGGGAAATAAAAAACCCCTCATCACCACTGGCAAAAAACTGACTGCCAGAAAGGATGACTGATGCCGCTTTTGCGTAGAGGCCGACGGCCCGGATCCGGCACGGATAATACCTGGCCGGGGTTTGTTGATGCCTTGAGTACCATGCTGCTCGTCATTATATTTCTACTGTCAATCTTCATGCTCGCACAATTCTTTTTGGGGCAGGCCCTATCAAGTAAAGAAGATATATTGGACAAGTTACGGGCTGAAATCTTCGATCTTCAGGATAGCCTGTCCATTCAGGAGCAAATTAATAATGATCTTAATGTTGAATTCAATCGCCTGTCTTCCAATCTTCAGGAAGCCAATATTTCCAAAGAAGACCTCGCAGCCCGGATCATAGAATTAGAGTCAGACCTTGCCGATTCACAGGGCCGGGGGACGCGCGTGAAGAGAAGCCGTGATGATCAAGTCCAGATCATCCGTGATTTGGAAAAAAGATATCGGGAATCAACTGCAACGCTGGCACGGGAGAAAGAATTAACCCATGCGGCAAATCGTAAAATTGACTTGCTCAATCATCAGTTAACCAGTTTGCGCAAGCAGCTTTCTGTCCTTAATGCCGCCCTGGAAGCGTCTGAGGCACGCGATAAGGAACAACGCGTATCCATTGAAAACCTTAGCCAAAGATTGAATGCCGCCCTCGCCTCAAAAGTACAGGAACTCAGCCAGTTCCGATCCGAATTTTTCGGTCGTCTGAAAAAAATACTCGGCAACCGTTCTGATATTCGTATTCATGGCGATCGTTTCGTCTTCCAGTCAGAGGTGTTATTTTCCTCTGGTTCTGCCGTTCTTGGCACTGCGGGACAAGGAGAAATGAAGGTGCTTGCCAGCGCGTTAAAGGAAATTTCGGCCAATATACCGGCCGGCGTTGATTGGGTTCTGCGGGTTGATGGTCATACCGATATTCTGCCCATCAGAACCCGGCAATTTCCCTCCAACTGGGATCTGTCGACGGCCCGGGCCTTGTCGGTTGTGAAATATCTGATTTCCGAGGGCATCCCGGCAGAAAGATTGGCCGCCACGGGCTTTGGACAATTTCACCCTCTGGATACAAGCAATTCACCGGAAGCCTTAAAGCGTAACAGACGAATTGAAATGCGGTTAACCCAAAGGTAATCCCTTTAGCTTTCGCCAAACTGAAGTTTGTGGTTTGTTTAACTTTCGCCAAACTGAAGTTTGTGGTTTGTTTAACTTTCGCCAAAC